>JANMPF010000046.1:0-15823 GCA_031369725.1 Rhodobiaceae bacterium
GCCGGCAATGCCAACTTCCGCGACACCATGCGCCGCTTTGCCGAACTTGATGGCAGCGGATTGACATTCATCGGCATGGGCGTTTCTGGCGGCGAGGAGGGTGCCCGCCATGGTCCTTCCATTATGGTCGGTGGAACGCCAGCTTCCTATGCCCGGGTTGAAAAAGTTTTGACCGCTATTTCGGCCAAATACTTAGGCGAGCCCTGCTGCGCCTGGCTTGGCCCCAATGGTGCGGGCCATTTTGTGAAGACCCTTCACAACGGCATTGAATATGCCGACATGCAAATGATCGCTGAAATCTACGGCGTGTTGCGTGACGGGCTTGCAATGGCACCGAAGGCGATCAGTGACGTGTTTGCCAGGTGGAACAAGGGCAGGCTCAATTCCTATCTCATTGAGATTACCGCGGCCGTATTGAAGGAAAATGATCCAAAGTCTGGCAAGCCGATGGTTGACGTGATTGTTGACTCGGCCGGACAGAAAGGCACCGGCCGTTGGGCCGTCATTGAAGCCCAAATGATGGGGGTTCCGGCAACTGCCATTGAGGCGGCTGTGGCGGCACGCAGTATTTCGGCCATGCTCATAGAGCGCGGCGTTGCCGAAAAGCTCTATGCGAAATTGAACAAGGCCCGCTCACTTGGTGATCCGAGTTCACTGATCGACAAGTTGGAATTGGCGCTTTTCGCCGGAAAAATCGCGGCCTACGCGCAAGGTTTTGCGGTACTTGAGGCCGCATCAAGGGAATTCTCGTGGAACCTGCCCATGGCCACCATCGCGCGCATTTGGCGGGCAGGCTGCATCATCCGCTCGCAATTTCTGGACACCATCGCAACCGCCTATGAGAAAACCCCTGAGCTCACCAATCTTCTGGTTGCACCTGCCTTTGTCACCATGATGCAGGAGGCAACCCCGGCGTTGCGCCATATCGTGGCACGCGGTGCCCAGGATGCGTTGCCGCTTCCAGCACTTTCGTCCGCACTCAATTATTTCGACAGCTATCGCCAGGCGCGAGGTTCGGCCAATCTCATTCAGGCCCAGCGCGATTTCTTTGGCGCCCACGGCTTCAAACGCTTTGATGCAGACGGCGATTTCCACGGACCATGGGGCAGCAGCAAGTGACACTTCCAAAACGCCTGCTTGACGGTTACGGCAATTTTCGCGGCGGCCGTTATGCCGCAGAATCTTCGCGCTACATGACTCTCGGCGAGGGACTGCAGAAGCCGGCGATCATGATGATAGCGTGTTGTGATTCGCGTGCCGCACCAGAAACAATATTCGATGCCGGCCCCGGCGAAATGTTCGTGGTGCGCAATGTGGCCAATCTCGTGCCACCCTACACGCCCGATGGTGGCCACCACGCAACCAGTGCAGCATTGGAATTTGCGGTTCTGTCACTTGGCGTTCAGCACATTGTTGTCATGGGCCATGGCCGCTGCGGCGGCATCCGTGCCGCTGTGGGTGAGGGAAGTCCATTAAGCCATACGGATTTTATTGGCAGCTGGATGCGCCCCATCAAGGATGTGGCCCGCTCGGTACCCCATGTCCATGGCCAAACAAGTGCCCAGCACGAGCGGCACATTGAACGTGCTTCGATTGAACATTCGCTCGCCAACCTGCGTACGTTCCCGTGGATACGCATGAAGGAAAACCGCAAGGAACTTGTTTTGCACGGCATCTGGTTTGATATCAGCATGGGTGAACTTCACGCCTATGATGAACCCCAGGTCGCCTGGGAACTCATCTCCGGGTAAATCGGTGCCCACCTGCCTGAACGGTCGGCCATGGGCGGGATTGCTCTACCAGTTGTTCAACTGATAAAGCCTGTTTAATCGGTAGATTTCAAACCGCGATCCAGCATGTCTTTGGGTCGGTCGAATCGCAAAAGTGTGCCTGTGCCTTTTGTCACCGCATTCCAACTGTCGAAGTCAAGGCGGATAACAGCAAGGGCACCCGCAGGATACTTTTTCTCAAGCTGTCCTCGCAGTTCGGTTTTCTCGCTTCTGGCAAGTATCAATGCCAGCCCTTCGATTGAGGGATTGTGACCGACAAGCAAAACGGATTGCGCAACTCCGGCTTTTTGGCGAAGGCAATCCATAAGCGCTTCGCCGTCGCCAAAATCATAAATATACTGCTCAATGAGCAATGCTGGCGAAGTCTTTAATGCCCCGGCGACCAGATTCCAGGTCTCCTTGGCCCGCACGGCGGGTGAACACAGCACCAATTGGGGCTCTAGGTCATTGACGGCCATAAGCCGGCCCATGGCTCGTGCGGCACGCTTGCCGCGGTCGTTGAGTGGCCGTTCAATGTCGGCCTGCCCAGGGTCGGACCAACTCGACTTGGCATGGCGTAACAACATCAGGGTAAGCATGCTTGTCCTTGCCAACTTGACTCCTTTCGTGATGCTATAGGAAACTCCGCTGGTGCAGCAAATGTTTTTCAGACGCGCTTCAACTGCCGATATTGGCGAGGTCCGTGAACTCACCCGGACAGCCTACGCAAAGTGGATTCCCCTTATCGGGCGCGAACCCATGCCAATGACGGCAGACTACACCAAAGCCGTGGCCGAACACATCATCGAGCTTTATGAGCAGAACGGCCGGCTGATTGGCCTGATTGAAGTAATTCCAACGCCATCACATCTTCTTGTCGAGAATATCGCCGTGCTTCCCGCAATGCAGGGGAACGGCATCGGTGACCAGCTGTTGAGGCATGCCGAAACAGTCGCGCGATCCCTTCAATTGCCGGAACTGAGGCTGTATACAAATTCGGCCTTCGCTACGAACCTGTCATTTTACCGGCGCAGAGGATTTCAGGAATTTCGGCGTGAGCCGCTCGCCACGGGTGGCGAAGTTGTGCACATGAAAAAGCCGCTCAAGCCCTAGCGGCCTTTCTTGCCTGATGCTACTTCCTGCCAACATCGTTGTCCGCGTCGTTGCCAACTTGCACTTCAATAATGTGCAACATTTCGGGGCCTGGATTTTCCAGCCGGTGGATGGCTCCGAACGGAATGTCCACGGCCTTGTTGCGCCAAATTTCAATACACTCTTCACCGCGCGTAACAATTCCCCGGCCTGTCGTGCAGACCCAATGCTGCGTCCGGGTATCATTGTGTTGCACGGGGAGTTTGCCGCCAGGCATAACAGCAATCTCTGTCACCTGAAATCCGCGACCTTGATGCAGGCTTTCATGCCAGCCCCAGGGCTGAAAAACCCTGTTTGTGTCCTGGGCCTCGCCACGCCCCAAGGCCACCAGCGCATCAACTACCATCTTTACATCCTGCGAACGAGACCGCGGGGCTAGGAGAATTGCATCCCTGGTTCCAATCGCAATCATGTTGTCCAGACCCAGGCCCACAACCAGCGGGCCATCACTTTGCACGATGCTGTCTTTGCCGCCCATCACATGAACATTGCCGCGCGTCACCATGCCTGCGGCGTCTTTTTCCGACGCCTGCCAAACAGCATCCCAGTCACCAACATCACTCCAGCCCAGCTCGGCAACAACGCTTGCGACATTTGCGGCCTTCTCCATGATGGCATAGTCAATGGAAATTGCCGGTGCCTGCATAAATGCCTCCTTGTCCAACAGGAAAGGTGATGACTTTGTCTCGGATGGCATCGCGTTCCTGCAGGCTTGCAGTATTTCAGGCTGCAGCTCTTCAAAGCTTTTCAGCAGGGTTGCAGCCTTGAACATGAACATGCCGCTGTTCCACGCAAACCTGGCGTTGGCTAGAAATTCCTCAGCCTCCGCCAACACTGGTTTTTCAACAAATGCGTCAAGTTTGAATTGCTGTTTGCCTTTGTCGATTGCGTCGCCGAGTTTGAGATAGCCGTAGCCCGTGGCGGGCCCCGTGGGTTTCATTGCAAAAGTCACCAGAAAATTTTGCGCTGCCAATTCCGCACCGGATGCAATTGCCTGGGCAAAAGCCACCTCATCGGCAATCATGTGATCAGCGGGTAACGCCAGCATAATTGCATCTGGCCCAACCAGCTTTTCAACCATCAGGGCTGCTGCACACAAGGCGGGTGCCGTATTGCGGCCTTCGGGCTCAAGCAGCAGCGACACATCGGCTTGGCCAACAGAATTAGCCTGAACCTGTACGAGAAAACCAAGCGCAGCATTGCAGACGACCAGTGGTGCATGAAGATCAGAAACCGTGTTGAGTCTCAATAATGTTGATTGCAGAAGCGTGCGCTCATGCTCGGTGACGGCAACAAATGGCTTAGGGTGTGTTCGTCGCGACTGGGGCCATAAGCGCAACCCTTTGCCGCCCGCAATAATCACCGGAACAATCATGAATAACCCCCATTTGGTTTCTACAACTTATAATGTGCTGGGGCCATTTCCCCAATTAAAAATCATTGGCCACCAACGTGACCTCTGCGCTAGCGTGCCCTATCTCTTGTATCATAGGCAATCAAATTGCCCGCGCGGGAAACATGGTGACTGGAAAAGGTTTCGTCTACCATCGGGAGTTGTTCAATTCCGCCAATCACCCGTTCTTCAAAATCTTCAGTGTTCAGTGCAACAACCTCCATGGTCGCAACGCCTTCACCGTAAAAATGAGTGCTCTTTTGCATAAGGCGCCTGATCCCGTGTTCGCAAGACTGTACAAGATAGCCGGCATTTCTCCCCGTTCCGTTCCGCCTGTCGGCGTAGAGACATGCGCTGTTTATTGGATGTGCGCGCAAGGTTCCAGTGAGCAAATTGTCGGCAAAGAAAATTTCGAGATGACGGTTCTCTGTTGCGGTCCTAACTGAAGTTACCAGCCACCAAAGCCCACCTGACCACAGAACCATCGTATCGGCTGCGTCAAGGTTGAATAGCAAGCGGCGCTCAAGGCGCCATCGGTCTGGCCACTGCTCGCAAACATAGAGATCAACTGATTTTCTTTGGCAAGTTTCCGGGATCATGTAAGTCTCACCGTTCATCGCAAATATGTGGGGAAACGAGGCGTGGCAGTCAAAGTCTCCGTAAAACCGCGTCGAAACCAGTGGCCGTGGTGAAACTGGCTCGAGGGTGTCGGTAAGTTCCATCACCACAAGGCGGCCTTTGTCCTTTGCGTATTGAAATTCTTCGACAAACAGCCAGTTTGAACCATTGTGCTGCCAAATGAAGGGATCAGCGTAGTAGCCATAGGTTGGCGACGGAATGCGCCGTTTAATTCCACGTTGGAGATCGCAGACATGGACTGTGAAATGCTCTTTCCACCAGCGGCGCGCACCTCCCAGCCTGCGGGATGAGAACTGTTGCAGGCGGTGATTTAGCTGATCGGCTTTCTTGTAGGCCGAGAAGGTGAGCCGCACCACCGGGTCTGCCCATATTGGGATGCTTGGGTCAATAATGTTGCGGGTCGTTACATCTTTTGCTGGCCTGGCTGAACTGATGTCGATTTCCTCGTCAGTTAACTTGAGTGTGCCTTCAGCGGCAGCCTTGAGCAAAAGACAATTGAATATGGCCTGATCCTGCTTGTGATAACTGGCGGCCGCTTCGGGGACAATGACGTCTGCGACCAGGGCATGCCGTTTCCAGTCGATGGCAAGTTGAACCGCTGCGGCATGGTCGGGATCAAAGCCAAGTGCACCTGCGGCCCGCTCCTGCACATGCCGCACGGCAAGCGGAACCTGCAAGGCGTCAAGAACCTTCACGTCACACTTGGAATTAAGTGGTGATTTGCTGCGCAAGGCCCAAATCCCGTTTTCCCTGACAATAGACAGGGGATGTGCAAGGCCTGTGTGCAGTATCGTGGCGCTGTCAAACCAGAAAACCGGTGCCGCCCAGCTCTTCAAGGTATCGGCAATGATTATCGGCTTCCACGCATATGAATGTGATTCGAGACTCACATGCGCAGGGTACAGGCTGAAATCAAATTCAGGAAATTCACACCATTTGAATCGCAGTCTGAGGCGTCGGATTTGGCTCTGGTGGAGCCCGAGATCGTAAACGCGCCACGCAAAACGCTTGAAAAGCCCGTGGCGCTCAGCTGAAATCAGAAACTGCCAAAGGCTTCGAAAGTAACGATAATCGGCAGCACTGAGGACAATTGGTCGAATAGTCGGGACTTGGCAATCATCTGAAATTCCCATAAATGACCTAGGCAATTTGGATACCTTCCACATTATCGGTTTTACTCAGCCTGCAAGGAAAATACTACAGGTTTTGCGTTTCGTGTCTTGGCGGCTGAGTGTTTTGGGGGAGATATATTTGGAACGGATAGATATTGGATGGAAATTAATCTCAAGCAACTTCTTTCTATGCTTCGATTTTTGTGGTCGAATGGCCCTTTACGGCTAAAACTGGCTCTGTTTCCACTCGCTTTGGTGGCCGGATTTTCCCGCGACTATGTCATGATCGTCGTCAACAAGGCAGCGGCCGCCCCCCTCAGTGAGGCGATGTCAATGTGGCTGCCCCTATTTTTTGTGGCATTCTTCATCGTCATCGGCACATCCTACTTCTACCAGGTTTTGACAACCGTTGTGACAACTTACGTTATCAACACGGTCCGCCTCAAAGTCATCCGCAATCTGCTGAAGGTGCAACCGAATTTTATTGACCGCCAGCAGCATGGGTCGATCTACCACATTCTCACTACCGACGTGAGCACTGTTGCAAATTTTACCAGCACCCTGCTCGGTCTACTGCCTTCAATTGTGTTCCTGTGCATTGCCATTCCCCAGTTATTTTACTACTCGAAAATCGCCGGTTTCTTCGCGTTGCTTGTAATGGTTGGTGGCACGCTGTCATACCACCTCCAGCAGAAGGCGATGTCATCCCTGAACGCTGACGCCCGTGCCATGGATGTCGCCTACTTCGAGCGCGTTTCCGACCTGTTGAAGGGCTTCAGGGAACTTCGTCTCAACCTTCCCCGCAGCGCAAGCTTCAGTACCGATATCGCCAACGTTCTGGCAAAACTTCGCAAGATGCTTATTCAGGTGAACCGCATCTATGAAAGCGGCGAATCCGCCGTGCATGCACTGAAGTTCCTGCTTTTTGCAGGCATTGTATTTCTTGTGCCGTTTCTCGCAAAAACTGATGCAACGACCACATTCCAGCTTCTGACCCTGGTGTTGTTTTCACTGACCCCATTTGAACAGATTATTTCGAGTTATCCATCCATCATCGGCACACTCGTTTCCTATGTGCGGATCGCAGACTTGAACAACCAGCTTGAGCCGTTCGAACGGGTGACCGAGTTTGTGCCAGAGCGGCCACCAAGCTTTGAGACAATTGCAATCAAATCGGCAACCGCTGTTCACGGATCGCGTGAGGCGAGCACATTCGTTCTCGGACCGGTCAATGTCGAAATCAAGCGTGGCGAGATTGTGTTTCTTATTGGCAACAATGGCTCCGGCAAAACCACTTTCATGAGTGTTCTTGCCGGCCTTCTCGATCTTAGGGAAGGCTGCATTGAGGTTGACGGAGTTGTGCTTAAACCGCAGGACATGGCCGCTTACCGTTCGCGCGTCTCTGCAATTTTCGCGCAATTCCACGTTTTCCGGCACATGTATGGTCTTGAGAAAATCGATGCAACGAAAGCCACGTGGGCTTTTGAGCAGGTCGGGCTGAAGGGTCTGACCGATATCGACAATTCAGCGATTACCAGGGTCGACCTGTCTGCCGGGCAAAAGCGCAGGCTGGCACTTGCGGTAGTTCTTCTCGAAGATCGGGATGTTCTGATTTTGGATGAATTTGTGGCTGATCAGGATCCCGGGCAACGGGAGTATTTTTTTAGGACTTTGCTGCCCGAACTGAAGCGAAAGGGTAAGACAATTATCGTCTCAACCCACGACATGCAATGGATCGATTATTGCGATAGACTCTACAAGTTCGACAACGGCAAGTTTTTTGAAGTGACGCAAACATCCAACTCTCGGGCGCAATCCATTTGATCACTCTTCAACTCCTCTTTTGCCACACCTAGCCATGCGGGTGGTACAGGTTTGCCCCTATGACCTCTCTCGCCATGGCGGTGTCCAGCAGCACATACTCTCGCTGGGGGCCGAGCTCCGCAAGCGGGGCCACGAGGTCCTCGTGATTGGACCCGGTACCTCGGTTTTGCACGATGGCCAGGACTTGCGCATTGGCCGCATGAGAAATGTCTCATTTGCTGGGACGTCGTTTGAACTATCCCTTGCCACGAAGGCTGAACTCCGGGCGCTTGCGGTAATGCTGGAGGAATGGCGGCCCGACGTTATTCACTACCACACAATGTGGGTTCCGTTTCTGCCCTGGCAGATTTTCCGACGAACCCATGTTGCATCGGTTGCGACATTTCACGACACCCCTCCACCCGGACCCATGGGTAGTGTGCTTCGCGCCGCTTTCAAGCTCATGAGCTGGTTTCTGTTGCGCCGCCTTGACGGTGCAATTGCAGTTTCACCTGCCCCACTCGCCCATCTTCGACCCGGTCGCTTTGGTATTCAACCCGTAATCTTGCCGCCCGCCACCGACCTCACGGAATTCCTGACCCTTGAAAAAGCGGCAGTGACAGACAGTCAAACCGTTCTGTTCATAGGCCGCCTCGAACCACGCAAGGGCATCAAGGTGCTTTTGAATGCCTGGAATATGATTGCAAGCGGGCGCGTGCCATTGCCCAACGGGCTTAACATGCCGCGTCTTGTGGTGGCAGGCAGTGGTGAGCTTGAAAAAATTGTAGTCGAGGCCTCCCGTCGCTTGGGCGATGCGCTTCTTCAACATGTCCCCGCACCAGACACGCGACATTTTTTGCGGTTATTGTCTGAGGCGTCTATCGCAGTATCGCCTGCACTTTATGGGGAAAGCTTTGGAATTGTTCTGGTCGAGGCGCTCGCCACTGGCACGCCGGTCATAGCCTCGTCAAATGCCGGCTATGTGAATGTGTTGACTGGGCGAGGCGAAGATTTGTTGGTGGCTCCCGGCGACGCTGAAGCACTCGCAAAGAAAATTGTGGAGCTTCTGGCCGACAAAGATGAATGCCAACGCCTCATGTCCTGGGGCCGGGCACATGCAAGGCAGTTTGATGTTTCTGCGGTTGCACCGCAGTTTGAGGCAGTGTACCGCGCCGCCATCAGCAACTATGCCCGTTCAAAGGCGCAGGGTGTTGGCAACCAGGCTTGAAGCCTTCGCCGCATGATTGATTCAGTAATCGAACTGGGTTTTTTGCCAAAATTATCGTTGAGGGTAACCCACTTTGGCCGGTTTTGGTGGACTTGCCACAAATGCCAGACCGTGACCGGCCAAAAATCCTCAAGCGGCACGTACCCCACCTTGGCAAGAATCTGTTGCCGGTCGGCCAATCGCCCTTTGCCTTCGCCTAAGAGACATTGCGGATAAAGATATTCTGGGGTGAAATTGCCTTTGCTCCTGAAGCGTGAGCGGCGTGTCAGCTCTAAGGTCTCCGGGAACAGGTTCAGTGTCTGCTCCCAGCGGGTTTTGTCAATCAGCAGCGGTACGTGATTGACCTGGCGCCGCAATGCAACACCAAACCGCTGGTCTAGCAGCCTGTTGCTGTATGCAAGTGCCAGATTCCATCCTTTTTCTTTTTCTGGATTGGCAATTTGCTCAAGTCGGGGTGCAGCATGTTTGTTTTCGAATAACCATGTCAGTCCGTCAGGCGCAACAAAATCATCAATGGTGGTCGGGGCCAGGAAGAGCATGTCATCTTCAAGATATATAAACCTCTGCGACAAGTCTGGGATACGATGAAGATGGCTGGTAATGGCAAAGGAATTGAATGTTGGCAGCAGATCCGAATTCATCACCTCGTCATGGTGCACAATTGTCAGTCGCGGGTGCGCGGTTTCAAGCCAGGATGGCACCTGTGGGCGGCAGGTCAGTAGGAATACACGGTTCACCCAGGGTGCGTAACGCTGCACCGAGCGAAAGCTGTAACGCAGTATATCCAGGTTGTCCCGGGTGCGCGCAGGGTCGCTATCGTTTTTGGTTTTGGCATATCGCGAAAGCAGCTCGCGGTATCCGGGTTGCTGGTCATCCACCCAAGTGTAGACAACATCTATTGGTTCGGTTGGAGATTTCGCCATCGCCGGGTTTGAAGACATCTCAATTTTCCTTGACCGCAATTTCTAATGTCCTCATACCAGATTTCATTTAGGGGGCATGTTTGGTCAAAACAGCAGCAATATGGAGCAACAGGCACCAAATCAATAGCTTGGTGGATGATTTGACAATCCGTAATGACTGCAAATTACCGCGCCATGCAAAAATATGGGGAAGCAAGGGTGCCACGCGAACGTAACCGCATTATCGCAGTCGATGTTGGAACAACTGGATTAAAGGTCGGAGTCGTCCGGGCTGACTTGCAGATTGAGGCCGAGGCCATTCAATCTTATCCAGTCAATTTCATGGAAGGAGGTGGCGTGGAACAAGATCCTGCGCACTGGTGGCAGGCCCTCGGCCGGGCACTTGTCGAGCTCACGAATAAGGTCCCCGAACTCCCACAGCAGGCTGCCGGACTGGTTTTTTCAGCCCAGCTGTGCGGCGTTGTCGCAACGGATGATGAGGGCACCCCATTGCGCCCCTGCATGATCTGGCTTGATAAGCGTGCAGCAGGCGTCATTCGCACCTCCATGGGTGGTTTTCCACCGTTATTTGGCTATGGGGCATTGAAGCTGCTATCGTCGATTTGGCTGACCAATGGCGCCCCATCCCTGAACGGCATGGACCCCCCCGGCAAAATGATGTGGCTGAAGCAGCATGAGCCGGACGTGTGGGCGCGCACCCACAAGTTCCTTGATGTGAAGGACTGGCTCATTCACCAGGCCTGTGGCCGCTTCGTTACCACAGCGGATTCGGCCAACCTTACCTGGATGATGGATACCCGTGCCTCGCGCAATTGCTGGTCGCCATATTTGATGGCGCGCTTTGGCATAGCCCGCAACCAGCTCCCCGATATCGTGCCCGGCACATCCAGCCCCGGCGGCCTTACGAAGGCCGCTGCGGCCAGTCTCGGTTTGCCGGAAGGATTGCCGGTGATCGCCGGCTGTGGTGATGTTTGTGGTGCCGCAATTGGCAGCGGTGCGGTGGCTGATGGTGAATTGCATATTTCCTTGGGCACCAGCTCATGGATAGGAGGATTTTACCCCGCGCGTCGCTTGAGTGCCAGTGAAGGCTATGCAACCATTTTGTGCCCCATCGACAATCGGCCTCTGCTTATAGCCGCGCAAGAAAGTGCCGGGTCTTGCCTTGACTGGTTCAATGGCGTCGCAGGTTCGGGGATGGCCGACGATGTGAATCTGCCCCCAGCGGATCAGGCGCTGCCTTTGTTTCTGCCATGGCTTGCTGGCGAGCGCGTACCTGTTGATGATAATCGGTTGCGAGGGGCCTTTCTCGGCCTTTCATTTATGCATGGAAGGGCAAGCCTGGCTCAGGCGGTATTGGAAGGAGTTGCCCTCAACATCCGTTGGGCCTATCAATCAGTATCAAAGCAGCCCGGCACGGCCCGAAACCAGAGTATCCCGCTCGTCGGTGGAGCTGCGTTAAATCCTGCGTTGTGTCAGGCACTCGCAGATTGCCTGGGAACTGATTTTTCAGTTGGCCCGGCACCGCGGCTGGCCGGCGTCCAGGGGGCGGCAGCCATGGCTGCGGCCCACCTTGGGTTTTTCCCTGATACATGGCAAGCGGCAGAGTCATTGTCACGCATGAAAAATACGGTTTATTCGCCAAGACCAGAGCGGGCCAAATATTTTGACCGCCGTTTCGGTCTCTTTTTGAACGCCTATCGTCAGACAGCGCCATGGTTCCGGCGGAACTTTGCTTCGGAGTTATCATCAACATGATAGATGGGCTCTTTAAGGACTATATCGATCCGCTGTGGGAGCGCCTGGCAGCACCGGTGGCGCGCCATTTTACCGCCAACCAGGTGACTGTTGCGGGTCTTGGCTTGGTCGTGCTTATGTCCGCAGCCTATTTGTACCATGGTTCGACACTGTGGTTTGGCATTGGACTCATTTTTGCATTTTCCGCCGATTCGCTGGATGGCGCGGTGGCTCGTCTGCGCCGGGAAACGTCGCGTTTTGGCGGATATCTTGACGCAATAACCGACCGTTACCAGGAAATGATCGTGCTAGGCGCCCTGGCCCAGCAAACCGGACATTGGGCTGCCGGTTTTTTTGTCCTCGCCGGGAGTTTTCTCACCAGTTATGCAAAGGCAAGAACGGCAATTGAAATGCCCATCAGCAATGCCACCTGGCCCGATCTATTCGAGCGGCAGGAAAGGCTCATCTTCATCTGCGCCTTACTCATTCTCAACGGGTTTTTTGGCGCGTCACTGGCGCAGCACTTTGATCTGATGTCCGTGGGGCTATGGAGCTTGGCAGCAATCAGCCATGTCACGGCATTGCAACGATTTATGCGGGCCCGAAGTATTCTTCGAAAGGAGCCGGATCAGGCCCCTAAAAATCATAAAAATGGTTAAGGCAGCAATGGCACAACCAACAGCTTCGCCACCCATAGCAAACCAGCAGCACCAATTGCGGCAGCCACATCATCAAGCATGACGGCCACCCCGCCTCCTGTATAAATGTCAGCCAGGTAAATCGGCCACGGCTTTTGAATATCGAAAAAACGGAATGCAAGGAATGCTGCAAGCCACCACAATGGACTGAAAGGCACACTCAGCAGAACCACAAGCATGCCATAGGTTTCATCCCACACGATGGATCCGTGATCCTGTTTGCCCAGCACGTGACACGCCTTGCCGCAGGCTATGCAGCCGACAACAAAAAATACAATGAGCATGGCGGCTATCAAGATAACTGGCGCGGTCCTCAAGGCGGCGCAAATGGGGAGTGCTACCAACGCCCCCATAGTTCCCGGTGCCCAGGGACTGAGGCCGGCACCAAAGCTCAAAGCCAATGCACAGCTCGGTTGTTTGAGAAGTCCGATATGTGGCTTCAACATGGGCTCCCCTAGCGATTCACAACTTTGGGACAGCGCTGACTGAGATCAGTGTTCATCAGGTTGTTGCGGCGGGACGGTCCAAAATCCGACAGCAAATGCCGCCACCACAGGCCAAAATAGGTGCGCGGGTTCTCACGGTTAAAAACATCTGGTGCCAGCCGCCGGAGCTTGGGCAACCGCGTCCACGGGACATTCGGAAATGTGTGGTGTTCGTTATGGTAGCCTGTATTGAAGAATAGCCAGTTGGTAGCCCGGTAGTCGGAGTAGGTCGGATTATTTTCGTCATCACCTTCGTGTTCACTGAGTGACTGACCAAGATTGGTGACCCCGAACTTTCCCAAAAAGAGCGACAGGGACCAGTTATGATAAAGCCAGCCCCAAAACCCGAAAAGCCAAAACAATGCGCCATTGGCGACAAGCGAGACCGCAATGAAAAGCCAGCGCTCAAATGCTGCCGGTTCGCTACTGCCAATATGCCTTGCCTTGTCGCTGACAACCTGGCCAGTCAGGAGTTTGTAGCAGCGTGGCAACACTTCGTCCGAGATCAAAAAACCGAAAGGCAAGACGTGCAGCAAGAGCGTGAGTAGCGTCATCATGCGTTGCATGACCGGTGAACCGGCCAAAAGATGTCGCCGCGCATTGAAGCTGCAGATGTCTTCATGCTCATAGTCGCGCTCGTAATTGCCAATGAAAGGGTGGTGACTTGATACGTGCTGATGCTGATAGGTCAGCTGCTTGCTGAATGAACCCAGGATCACTTCCAGGCAAAGGTCAAACAGCAATTTTGACAGGTCGGTTTTGAAAATGAGACGGTGCGCTGTTTCATGAACCAGTGCTCCGGTTGCATGAATGACGACTTGGCCAATAAAAAATGCTGCCAGGAAGCAAATCAGGACATTGCTGCCGCTCACCAGCCAGGCCATTCCCCAATGAATACTCAAAACTACGGGAACGGCCACGACGGTCCATGGGTTGGGTCCAGAAAGTGCACGCGCCACAGTGCTGCGCGCAACGATTTCACGCCGCATTTCGTTGTGACGGCGCGCTTGTGCCGAAATGCGATATTTGGCTGCGGCGGCCAACGCTAAGTTCTCATTCCGGTGCTGATTGGCGACTTGAACATTCACGGAGTTACCTTTGTCGCGCGATAATCCCTGCAAACGATTTTCGAGCTGCGGGGCCATATTACGCGGTTACAATGCAATGTTTCAAGCTGCAATTAGGCTGCGTCCGCGAGGGCTTGACTAATGCAGGGCGGTAAATATCACGGCAGCGAGTGGTCCTGCCACGATCCATGCGTCCATAATGTCAAGTAACCCGCCCTGGATGGGAAGCACAGGCGGATAGTCCTTTACACCTGCTCGTCGCTTGGCCGCCGAAGCGAACAGATCGCCGATGAGCGCACCTGCTGTTACCGCGATTGCAACTGCAGCCATTGTGGGCAGGTCTATTTTGAGCAGGGCGGCCAAAGAAATGGCCGAGATCGCGACAGCCAGAAAACCGACAGCCAGTCCTTCCCATGTTTTTTGGGGGCTTAGTTTGGGTACAAGCAGCCTTTTTCCGAAGAGGCGGCCACCAAGAAGTGAAAAGCTGTCAAATATTTCCACCAAAAGAAAAGATAGAAGGCAAGCGAACGCCGCATTGGCCCAGCGGGCAGAAAATACAAAAAGCATAAACGGCAGGGCGGGATAAATCAGAAATCGCCACAGCCATGTTTTCGCAAGCCCGTTCGCAAGTATTGCGGCGCCACCTGCGGCAAGGATTAAAACTGCCAGACCAAGAGGCCATACCTCGCTGCTTTGAAACCAAACCAGGGCTGAGAAACCTGCAAGAATGCCTGCCCCAATCATGCCGGATGAGCCTGCTTTCGGCATGCCGTTCACCACGCCACTCTCATATCCAATGCGTAGCGCAGCGCCGGCCAATGCGATCCCCAGAAGTGGCAATGGCAGCAGCCAGGGTAATGTTCCGATGACGAGGATGAGTGCCTCTGACGCCATGAGCGGCCAAAGGCCGCGGACGCGGCCTCTCGTTCTAGGCAAGATCGTAAGAAATCCGAGAAGAACACATCCTGCCAGCCACACAACAAGTATTATCGTCGCCAATTGAAAGAGGTTGGAAGACACGCTTAGATCTGGTCGCCAAAACGCGAAACCAGCGAGTTTTGGTACATGCGGAACGCTGGCGCGATAATGCTGTGCAGGCGACTGAGAACATTTAGCTGCCAGCCAATTGTTACAAGGAAATCTCCGCGCGTGGCAGCTTTTACGACCCTGCGCGCCACCAGGTCTGGAGAAAGAATTCTGCCGCCTTTTGCCAATATGCTTGTTACTTTTGGGCGGGCTGGCAATTCGGCGGCCAACTGTGGCGTATTCGTATCACCCGGGCATACGAGTGTCACCGATATCCCGTGGCCCTTCAATTCAACCCGCAAACATTCCGCCAGTCCGCGCACCGCGAACTTCGACGGCGCGTATGTGCTGTAACCATACAGACCTACAAATGCCGCACCAGATGCAATGAACACCAGTTTACCCTTGGTGCCCGAAGTCATGTGAGAGCACACCGCATTGGCGAAATACAGTGACCCAAGATAGTTGGTTTGAATTTGCGCCACGTGGTCCTCAAGACCTTGCTTCAGGAATGAGCCAGGGCGCACGATACCCGCCGAAGAAATAGCCCATTCTGGAGGACCCAAAATTGCCACTGCGGCATTCACAGCCTCCCGGCAAGCCACTGCATCCCTGACATCGCACGGAAATATCTCAACGCGCCCAGACCCAGTAGCTACCCGACCAACTTCCAGTTTCGCAGCTTCAAGCCGCTCGACATTGCGCGCCAGAAGGCTCACCGATACACCCTGTGAAATCAAAAGCTTCGCAATGGCAAGGCCAATCCCGCTGCTTCCTCCGGTAACAATTGCATG
>JANMPF010000059.1:0-2132 GCA_031369725.1 Rhodobiaceae bacterium
CTATGTGGTGCCCGGCGCCGATGAATCCCGCCTGAAATCGATAAACACGGAAATTATGCTGCGCCTGCAGGAGCAAGGAATTGCCGCCCCATCCGATACTACCATCAATGGCCGCCACTGCATCCGCGTCGCCATCACCAACCACCGCACCAGGCAGGAAGACCTGGACTTGCTGGCGAGGGAGGTATTGCGACTGGGAGCTGAGCTTGAAGCCTAAGCCTTAGAACCTCAGTTCAGCCAGACAAGGTTGGCGTGTCGCAGGCATGCGCTACGGTGAGCCAGAAATCATCGGCAGCAAACCGTTCACTTCCGCTTGGGGTCGATAGTAGATTTAGTCGGCCATGAAGTTGCCTCGATGGATGGGTATGCAAACAGCGCCGGAACAGCTTTTCTACGATTTTTGCCTTGAGGATTATCTGCCCCGCAATAATATGCTGCGGCGGATCGATGGCTTTCTTGATCTGGATGATATTCGGCGGGAGCTAAAGCCGTTTTACTTCACGACAGGGCGTCCTTCGGTTGATCCCGCCTTGATGATCAGAATGCTGGTGATCGGCTACTGCTTCGGCATTCGCTCGGAGCGTCGGCTGTGTGAGGAAGTTCATCTCAATCTGGCTTATCCCTGGTTCTGTCGGCTGGGGCTTGATGGCAAAGTGCCGGACAATTCAACCTTCTCGCTGAACCGCAATGGCCGCTTCCGCCACCCATGCTGGCCTGGTTGGTGAAGGAAAAACGCATAGCGCCACATATCCCGGTCTTTGACAAATCAAAGCGCGACGATGTTACCTTCTCACGGGCCACCTTCACCTTTGATCAAAAGCATAATGTTAGCATAATGTTTATGTGTGCCCGCAAGGCAAAACCTTGAAGACGAGCGGACGCATCCTGTCAGATAACACTTACCGCTATTTCGCCAGCACATATGATTGCGGTCCATGCCCACTAAAGCAACAATGCTGCCCTAACGCGCCGCAGCGCAAGATACCCAGAGACATCAAAGAAGATGCCCGCGATGTGGCCCGGTCTCTTTATGAAACACCTGCCTTCGCGCAATCACGGCGCGAACGCAAGAAGGTGGAGATGATGTTCGCCCACCTCAAGCGCATCCTCAAACTGGGACAACTTCGATTGCGCGGGCCCTGTGGAGCACGAGATGAGTTCCTCCTTGCGGCAACTGCCCAAAACCTCAGAAAGCTCGCCAAGCTGAGACCGAAACTGCCATCAACGCCTCAGCAAGCATAAGACAAAGGGAGAAACCAAGCCTGATATAAACGAAAATCTTAATCTACAGCAAAACCGGCCAAACAGCCGGAACGGAACGTCCGCTTCTATCAAAAACAGACACAGAAACTTCGTCCAAATACGACTAAATCAACAAATTCGGCCCAGAGCGGACCTCAAAGCGTGCTTAACTCAGGGGGAGCTGAGGTAGTTATTACACGCCATCGCTTCGCAGGTTTCCTGCAGCTGATCACCGAACTGCGGCCGCCACTTGGTCCTGCAGCAACATGACCCGTTCGGTTTTCATTAGCCCCAGAATAGTCACAAGCACGGGTGGCCCCGCTTGTGGGACAATCGAGATTTCCGGTGAGTCACGTGCAAACCTATTGCGAACTCTTGTATATCCCCCTCTCAGGGCCAATGGATGGCCTTGCAAATGAAGCTTCCCTGCGCAAAACTCAATCTCGGGACATCGTCACCAACTGGGTGGTGGATAATTGTTACGCCTACCCGTCTTCGACGTATCATGCTGGATTCCAGTCGATCCAACCAATAGGAGAACTTGCCATGCCATTGACGGCACAACAGTCCGAAACCATCAATGCCCTCGCCAAGAGCTTCGGAGGACAGCTACTGCGGCCCGGGGATGCCCGCTATGATGAGGCCAGGCGCGTCCACAATGGATTGATTGACAAGCATCCCGCCGTGATTGCTCGCTGTTCCGGCACGGCCGATGTGGTGGACGCAGTGAAACTCGGTCGTGATCTCGGGCTCGAAATAGCCGTGCGCGGTGGCGGCCACAATGTGGCGGGCCGGGCAACAGTGGATGACGGCCTGATGATCGATCTGGCGTCGATGAAGGGCGTTCACGTTGATGCCAAGGCGCGGACGGGGCGGGTCCAGGGCGGCGT
>JANMPF010000105.1:0-2617 GCA_031369725.1 Rhodobiaceae bacterium
ACCGTCACCGAATTCTAGAGTGTGATCAGTTTTAATTGGATCGTGTCCTCTCCTCTGTCATTCCGGCGAAAGCCGGAATCCCGTTCAGAATAAAACTGCAGCCAGATTCCGGCTTGCGCCGGAATGACGATTGTATTTTGGATTCAATGTAAACTGATCAGGCTCTAGTCAACGAATTCTAAGGTGTATGATGCAACAATATTTGTTATCATGTCAAAATTCCGGACGAACCTTCGAACGAGGAATGGCATTTAGGTCTGGGGGGTACAAGAAATCTCCGTGGCCGACCACGGCAATTTTCTTTTCGGGCCCACTGTTTTTGGCATGGCCAGGGTTGAAAAAGAATTACGCCGCTTGCGTGTTGCCGAGCCTGGAAAATTCGCGGAAGGAAATCAGGCGGCGCGAGGTTTCATCCCATAGGGCAAGCTTTGCCGCCAGCAGGCCTTCCAGCAGGCTGAGCCTTGGCGAAACATTCTGCAGCTCTTCACTGCCGTTCAAACATTCGCGCAGCCGGTAATTCGGTATCTTGCTGCATAAGTGATGGATATGGTGAATGCCGATATTGCAGGTGAACCAATTCATGATTTTCGGCATGACGAGATAGGAGCTGCCTTTGAGGGCGGCAATTTTCATATCCCACTCATCCGCACCTTCCCAATGGGCCTCTTCAAACTGGTGTTGCACGAAAAACAGCCAGCCACCAATCCACGTGGCAACCAGATAGATGGGAAGCAATACCGTGAGTCCGACCTGCCAGCCGGCAAAATAGATGAGCGTTCCATAAACCATCAGCAACACGAAATCATGGCCGAGGATGCCAAGCAGACTGTCACGCATCGGCATGTTGGAGCCCATGGCAAGCCGCTGCAAGACGAGGAAAAACAGCGGCGGGCCAATGATCAGTACCACCAGCGGATGCCGGTAAGCCCGGTAACGCAGGCGGCCCCAGAAGGTCTTTGCCTTGTATTCACTCACCGTCATGGTTTCGATATCGCCATAGCCGCGCTTGTCCAGATTGCCGGAAAGCTGGTGGTGCAGCGCGTGCGATCTGCGCCAATGGTCATAAGGCGTGAATGTCAGTACACTGATCACCCGGCCAACGGCTTCATTCACCGGCCGCGATGGAAACAGCGAACCATGGCCGCAATCATGCTGCAGGGCAAAGAAGCGGATGATCAGGGCACCCGCCGGAAAGCTGAGCAGCAAGGTGGCCCATATGGAATAATGCGCTGCCCAGAACATGAGCGCCATGGTGACAAAGAACGGAACCGCCGTTGTGACCAGCTGGAAAATCGCACTGCGGTTGCTGGCTTCGCGGTACTGGCTGCAATAAGCCGTCAACCGTCTGGCCTGTTGGCGCAGCTCATCAGAAAATTGCGTGCCGCTCGAAATATCCAAGGAAACCCCCAAGGGTTGAGATTGATTCTTTGTTACCAATACAGCGATTTGGCCCGCCCGTCTTCAGTTATTGACTAGCAGGGTTCACTGGTACTTGCGAGTGGCCATATTAAGGCGAAATGCCGCGCGCCAACAATCGCATTGCCCGCCGTTACCGCGCCATTCCGTGGGCGAGCCATGCGGCACATTCGGGGCCAAGCTCTGCAATAGCCCGGGCTTCATAGGCTGCCACCTCTGCAGCGCTTAACGTGTCGCGCCAGCGGCCATTGGTTCCCTTGTTTATGAAGGTTTTGGCCCCGCCATTCCACATGACACCACCCCGGGGAGCTGCCAATTCCGCATGCTCTTTCATATAATCGAAGCTGCAATGCTCAACGATTTTCGGAAATATGGCTTCATCGATGGGGATTTCAAGAAAAGCTGCAATTTCCCGTATCGATCCTGCAAGATCGGTCTTCATGTCGTTGAAATGGATAAGTTTGACATTTGGCAGGTTGCGGATTGCCCACCACGAGGCAATATTCTCCCAAACCGGCCAGTAGGGATACCCATCGCCGGCAAACCAGCCGGAATAGAAATCATGCACATCGTTTGAACCCCGCTCAAGTGCGGGTCCAACCCGCCCCGGCGTGTTGTTGAACGCATTGAAATAATCATCAACCGCGTTGGAATGATGGTTAAACAGGCTCCACGCCGCATCGCGGCCGTCCCGGCCCACAAAGATATATTTGGCGGTGGGCGAAAATACCAAAGCATCAACCGGCAAATGGGTTTTCACAAAGCGGCGATGGGTCTGTCCCTCAAGGCCCGCAATAACCTCGGGCGGAATGATGCGCAAATCGACCCACGGTGAGAGATGCGAGACATCGATGCCTTCGGCACCCTTGAAGATGAGTTGTGCCACGATCTGCTGGGTCCAGGTTGTGCCAGACTTGGCATAGGTCGCGATAACAATATCATTGTCACGGAATTTGAAAGTGTTCCACACGGTTGAGTTCATGTGGTGATTGTGCATCTCGCGGGTCTTTTTTGGCCACGCGATTTTTGCACGAGCGGACTTGGCTTTTTTGGGCGTGAAAATCGACGCTTTGGATTTGATGGTTTCGGCTTTTTTCGGCTTAGCCCTTGTGGACTTTGCCTTAACTGGCTTGGGTTTTATGGATTTGACTTTTGGGATCTTTATTTTTGCCTTTACGGCCTTAGCCTTCGTAGCCATGTT
>JANMPF010000123.1:0-3590 GCA_031369725.1 Rhodobiaceae bacterium
TGGCTGCTGTCAAATTGATGGGTGCGGATCTGGCGCGCGCTGCCATGGCGCTGGCGGTGGCGGAAGCGCCGAAGGGCAGAGGGGTTCAGCATCATCTCAAGATTGAGGGGGGTGAATTCCTGTTGATCGACGAAAGCTATAACGCCAACCCGGTTTCCATGGTGGCAGCGCTGGCTCTCCTCGGGCGGGCCAAAACCGGCAGACATGGCCGGCGCATTGCCGTGCTGGGGGACATGCTCGAACTTGGCAAGCATGGACCGGCCCTGCATGCGGAGCTTGCAAAGGCGGTGGACGACAATCACGTTGATGCCGTTTATGCGGCAGGCCCATTGATGACAAATCTGTGGGAAAAAACTCCAAATTCGCGCAAAGGTGCATTTGCTGAAACCTCTTCGGGCCTGCGCGATGGCCTGTTGGGTGATCTTCGGGCAGGTGACGTTGTCATGGTCAAAGGTTCGCTTGGCAGCCGCATGGGGCCCTTGGTTGAAGCCATAAAAGAGCGCTTTGCGCCAATGAACAGGGACATCTGACAGATGCTTTACTACCTTCTTACCAGCCTCACCAATGATGTTTCGGCATTCAATGTGTTTCGCTATCTCACCACCCGCACTGGCGGGGCCATTCTCACGGCACTGTTTTTCATTTTCATCGCCGGCCCCGGGATGATTGCCCTTCTGAAAATCAAGCAGGGGCGCGGACAGCCCATTCGCAGCGACGGGCCACAACGCCATATTGTTGAAAAACAGGGCACGCCCACCATGGGTGGCCTCATGATACTGTTGGGTGTTTTTGTTTCAACGCTTCTGTGGGCTGATCTCAGCAATCTTTATGTATGGGCGGTGCTGTTTGTAACACTCGGGTTTGGTGCGGTTGGATTTTACGATGATTTCCTGAAAGTGACCCGCTCAACCACACAGGGCTTTTCGAGCAAGGCAAGACTCATCGCCGAATTCCTGATTGCCGGAGTGGCGGTTGCCTGTTTCATGTGGATTGGCGAAAAGCCATTGTCGAGTTCGCTTGCCGTGCCGTTTTTCAAGGATGTGCTCATTCCCTTCGGCAGCTTCTTTATTGTCGTCGGCGTGTTTGTCATCGTTGGTGCCGGCAACGCGGTGAATGTGACGGACGGGCTTGATGGCCTGGCCATTGTGCCGGTGATGATTGCAGCTGCCAGTTATGGCCTGATCGTTTATCTGGTGGGCAACCATGTGTTTGCCGAATATCTGCAATTGCATTTTGTGAAAGGTACGGGCGAGCTTGCCATCATCTGTGGCGCGCTGGTGGGTGCCGGGCTGGGCTTTTTATGGTTCAACGCGCCACCTGCCATGATCTTCATGGGGGATACGGGCTCGCTTTCCCTTGGCGGCTGCCTTGGTGCCATTGCAGTTGCCGTGAAACACGAAATAGTTCTGGCGATTGTCGGCGGGCTGTTTGTGCTCGAGATGGTTTCCGTGATTGTACAGGTGGCTTCGTTCAAGATGACCGGCAAGCGGGTGTTTGCCATGGCACCCCTTCACCATCACTTCGAGCAGAAGGGCTGGAAGGAACCAACCATTGTCATCCGGTTCTGGATTATCGCTTTTGTTCTGGCCCTCATTGGCCTTTCCACCCTGAAGTTGAGGTGAAGCCGACGTGTTTGCAGCCCATTCATTCAACGGAAAAAAGGTGGCGTTATTCGGGTTGGCGCGGTCAGGTACTGCCTGCGTTGAGGCCTTGCGGCTGGGCGGTGCGGAAGTTTTTGCATGGGACGATGCGGTCACCGCCACTGATGCTGCCCGTGCGGCGGGAATGCCTGTCGCCGATCTGAATGGTGTTGATTTCAAAACACTGGATAGTTTGATCCTGAGTCCGGGCGTGCCACTTACCCATCCTGAGCCGCATTGGACGGTTTTGAAAGCCAAGGCCGCCGGCATTGAAATTATCGGCGATACGGAAGTTTTCCAGCGTGAGGTGGGTGGGCGCGGGGCGTGGGTTGTGGCGATTACGGGCACCAACGGAAAATCCACGACCACGGCTCTGGTTGGCCATATCTTGCAGTCTGCCGGCCGCGATGTTGATGTTGGCGGCAACATCGGCACGGCGGTGTGTTTGATGCGCCCACCGGTAAAAGACCGCATATTTGTTCTTGAACTTTCGTCGTTTCAAATTGATTTGATGCCGAGTTTGAAGCCCGATGTTGGCATTCTCACCAATCTCACACCTGATCATCTGGACAGGCATGGCACCATGGAAAATTATGCGGCAGTCAAGGCGCGCATGTTTGCGCTGCAGACCTATCATGATACCGCGTTGATCAGTGTCGATGATCAATGGTGCGCTGCCATTGCCAAGCGGCTCTTTGGCCGTCCGTTGCTGCGTGAAGTCAGTGTCGAGAGACACCAGGACGAAGGAATTTCAGCGCCAAATGGAATTTTGCGTGACCGCTTCAATGGCGAAGTATTGGCGGTGATTGATTTGCGCAAAATGCCTGCCTTGAAGGGCTCGCATAACTGGCAGAATGCCTGCATGGCCTATGGTGCGGCAAGGGCGCTGGGCTTGAGTGTTGCGGAAATAAAGGCGGGCATGAAAAGTTTTCCGGGTCTGGCGCACCGGATGCAAGAGGTTGGGCATATTGGCAAGGTGGCATTTGTGAATGACTCCAAGGCCACCAACGCGGATGCAGCGGCGAAAGCTTTGGCTTCCTTTGAAAATATTTATTGGATTGCGGGCGGTGTTCCCAAAGCTGGCGGCATTGAGCCGCTTGCCGCGTTTTTCCCACGCATTGCCAAAGCCTATCTCATCGGCGAGGCGGCGGCCGACTTTGCCAAGACGCTGGAGGGCCGGGTTGCTTACGAGATGTGCGGCACGCTCGACAAAGCGGTTGCGGCAGCAGCGCAGGATGCGGATGGCGTGGTACTCCTGTCGCCGGCTTGCGCATCATTTGACCATTACCGCAATTTTGAAATCCGCGGTGATGCATTTGTGAAACTGGTTTCAGAATTGCCCGGTGTTACCATGACAATCAAAGGAGTGCAGTGATGCTTGTATCGAGAAGTGATCGCGGACTTATCGCACGCTGGTGGTTTACGGTGGACCGCATGCTGCTTTCAGCGGTGTTGCTGCTCATGGCAACGGGTGTGCTCATCAGCATGGCGGCAAGTCCGCCGGTGGCCGAGCGCATTGGCCTTGATTCATTCCATTTCTTCAAATCGCAACTCGTGTTCCTGTTGCCGGCCACGGTGATTTTGATTTCCGTTTCATTTCTGGAACCCAAGCAGGCGCGCCGTGCTGCATTCCTGATGTTTGGCCTATCGCTTGCGCTGATGATAGCAGCCTTGAAATTTGGACCTGAAATCAAGGGGGCGCATCGCTGGATCAGTTTTGGACCCCTCGGCGTGCAGCCCTCGGAACTTGCCAAACCCAGTTTTGTGGTGATCGTTTCGTGGTTTCTGGCTGAGCACGCCAAACGACCTGACATGCCTGGCAATATCATTGCCTATGGCCTGTTTTTGATGTTTGTCGGGCTCCTGGTTTTACAGCCCGACTTTGGACAAACAGCACTTACAGTCATGACATTCGGCGCCATCCTGCTGATCTATGGAATTCCCTGGGTC
>JANMPF010000144.1:0-10216 GCA_031369725.1 Rhodobiaceae bacterium
TCGCTGGTTGTTTGGGCCATTCGCGAGGGCCGGCAGGCGGCACGCGCGGTGGATGAATTCCTGATGGGCGAAACAACGCTGCCGCGCTAATTATTCTGCGGGCCTTGCGTAGCTGAAATCATCAAAGCGGCCGGCAGGTGCAGGTTGGGCCTCACCCTGCACAAAGAGTTTTTCGGCCACACTTCCCGGAACAATATCGGCGCGCGATACGGATGCATTGTTGATGGCCAGTCTTGCAGAATCTGGCGTTGCCAGTCTTTCGGGCTGAAACACCGCCACATTTCCATCGCCCGTATCCTGTCCGAACATGGGGAGGGACTCAATGCTTGGCGGCGGCGTTATGGTCACACTTTGTGGCAGTCCGTCAACGGGGTTTACGCCAATGTCTTTCTTGATCTCGGCGAGCAGCAATTGGCCAAAGCGGTTGTTTCCCTGCTTGAAAAACGTAACGCCATCGCGGGCGCGCAATTTGCGAATTTCGCCGGTATCGTCCTCTCCGGTGTCGGTATAGGTTCCATCGGGATTGAGAAAGGCCGAACGCAAATCCACAAAGGTGGCACCCTTGGCCTCGACTTCCCGCTTTTGCAAAGCGGTGAGGATTTTCATATCGGCGTCGTACAGGGCATCGCCCATGGGTGGAATGGCAACCCAGAATATTTTGACATTCCTGGCTTTCAATACATCCAGCAACTGATCGGTCTGGGCCCTATAGGCGGCGATCCAGTCAGGCGTATTGAAAACATACCTGAATTCACCGGAGCGAATGCTTTGGCGGTCATTGGCGCCGAGGAGTACCACCACCGCCTTGAAGTCTTTGTCTTGCATGATGTTGGGGAGGTTTTCGGTCCAGTCATAAACCTCAGGGCGGGCGATGCCTGACACTTCCTGAAAGCGATTGACGATTTCAAACCCGGTTTCAAATTCGGTCATGCGGGTAAGGCCTGCACCCAAGCCACCTGCCAGCGCATCGCCGATCACCAATATCCTGTAGGTATCGTCAATTGCCTGCTGGACTGCCGTATCGGTAGATTGCGACCCCATGACGGGAATTTCCACAATGGTCTGCGCCTGGCCCGGAACCGGACTCCACAACAGGCTTGCAACGGCTATGGGAAGAAACCACTTCATGGAGCGACATTAACCCTTGCTTTGCATATGCTCAAGCAGCTTGAGGCTGGGCTTGCCATCGAGCGGCAGCCCGGCACTTTTCTGATAGGCGATAATCGCCTCATAGGTGCGCGCGCCAAAACGGCCATCGCTTCCACCGGTTTCAAAGCCGAGCCGGCTCAGGCGCTTTTGCAAATCCACGCGTTGGGCAAAAGTGAGATCAACGTTTATTTCGGGCCACGATCCCACAAAGGGACCGCCGCCGCGAATGCGGTCACCCAAATGGCCTACGGCCAGGGCATAGGAATGAGACTGGTTGTAATCCATGATCGCCATAAAGTTTTTGGTCACCAGAAATGCCGGGCCATCAATGCCTTGTGGAATCATCACAAAGGCATCGGCCTGTTTTGCATCAAAATCACCCCCGCTCGCCGGCTTGATGCCAAGCTTCATCCATTCCGATACGGGCCGCCACTTGGTTCGGCCAATCAAGGCCTTGTTGAAGTCTTTCGGCAATGAAACTTCCCAACCCCACGGCCTGTCGGATTTCCAGCCGGCCTTGGCCAGATAATTGGCGGTCGAGGCAAGGGCGTCTTCCTTCGATCCCCAGATATCCTTTTTGCCATCGCCCGTCCAATCCACCGCATAGGAAAGATAGGAAGTTGGAATGAACTGGGTATGGCCCATGGCGGCAGCCCATGATCCGGTGAAATTTGCCGGTGTCCTTGCACCCTTCTGCAAAATCCTGAAGGCTGCAATGAGTTGCTCGCGGGCGTAGTCTTGCTTGCGGCCGGCATAAATGAGGGTGGCGAGAGAGCGCATCACGCTCATGGAGCCCTCGTCCTTGCCGAAGTTCGACTCCATGCCCCAAATGCCCAGCAGGATATGACGATCGACACCGTATTTCTTTTCGATTGCCGAAAGCAGCGCTGCTTCCTGAACTTTCATCTGTTTGCCAGTGTCAATGCGAATGGGCGTTACGGCTTTTTCCAGATAGGCAGATGTGGTGGAGGTGAACTCAGGCTGGGTTTGCGCAAGTTTGAGAACTGCAGGATCAGGATCGGTGACGCCGGCAAAGGCTGCGTCAAAAAGACTGCGCGAAATGCCTGATGCCTTGACCCTTGGCCACAGGGTTTGAATGAAGGCTTCGAACTTCGCATCGGCGTGGGCCTGGCTTGCCAGCATGGGCACCGCAACGATCAGTGATGTCACAAGTTTTTTTAGCATATGGGCCCGTCCTATTTCTGCGCAGCTACTCGCAAGGTATAGCCGCGAAAGCTTACAAAGAGATAGAAAAGCCATCAATTGCGGCTTGAATCAGGCCGCCTGATCACATCAGGCCGCGTTGCGGCGGATCAAATGTCTTTCCCAGGCAAGGGCTGACGACACAATGATGTTGATGTCCTCGTATTTTGGCTTCCAGCCCAAAATGTCGCGCACCCGGTCAGCGCCTGCAACAATGGCGGTTGGATCGCCAGCGCGGCGCGGCACCAGGTTTGTCTTGATCGGCCCGCCATAGGCGCGTTCAACAGCACGGATCACGTCAAGCACGGAATAACCCTTGCCATAGCCGCAGTTGAAAATGCCGCTATCGCCGCCGCTACGCAGGTGCGACAGTGCATCCATGTGGGCCGCGATCAGGTCGCTGATGTGGATGTAGTCACGCAGACAAGTTCCATCCGGCGTGTCATAATCGGTGCCAAACACATCCATTGACGGGCGCTGGCCAAGGGCTGTCTGGCAGGCGACCTTGATCAGATGGGTGGCACGCGGCGTTGATTGGCCCGAGCGGCCCTTGGGGTCTGCACCTGCCACGTTGAAATAGCGCAAGGCCACATAGTTCAAGCCATGGGCCACATGGGCATCGCGCAACATCCATTCAGTCATCAGCTTTGAGGAGCCATAGGGCGAAATGGGACTTGGAGTTGTTGTTTCGAATACGGGTTGGGTCAGGGGATTGCCATAAACCGCAGCAGTTGAGGAAAAGATGAAGCGCGGAATGCGGGCCTTCACTGCACAATCCATAAGGGTGCGTGATTTCACCGTGTTGTTGAGGTAGTAGCCAAGCGGATCACTCACCGAGTCAGGGACAACGATAGACCCTGCAAAATGCACTACGGCATCAAATTTATGGGCGGCCATGACACGGTTCAAAAATTCGGCGTCACCGATGTCGCCTGCAACGAGTTTTGCCTGGGGGGCAATGGCCCAGGCAAAGCCGGTTGAAAGATTGTCGACAACGACAACATCTTCGCCGGCATCAACGAGAGCCAAAACCATATGACTGCCGATATAGCCTGCACCACCCGTTACCAGAACCGTCATCGTAAATCTTCCCTTAACGCCAAATCAATCTTGTCATGACCAAAAGTAATTACGGCCTATAGTAATTAGGTTTTTACAATAATTGTTGCATCACATATAGTTCCATCGATTGTTGGTAAAGAGGCGGTTAATTCATGCAACGTCCCGTTAGGAAAGCAATATTCCCGGTAGCAGGGCTTGGGACACGGTTTTTGCCGGCCACCAAGGCCATGCCCAAGGAAATGCTTACGGTGGTTGACCGCCCGCTCATCCAAATCGCGGTTGATGAAGCGCGCGAGGCTGGCATAGAACATTTCATTTTCGTAACTGGCCGCAACAAAAGCGTGATCGAAGACCATTTCGACAAACAGTATGAGCTCGAATCAACCTTGCGAAAGCGCGGCAAATCCGTCGAACTCGATATCCTGGAGCAAGACCTGCCAGCTGCAGGGCAAACCAGCTTTACCCGCCAGCAGGAACCGCTGGGCCTCGGCCATGCCATTTGGTGTGCGCGCAACATAGTGGGCGATGAACCTTTTGCGGTACTGCTGCCGGACATGGTGATGCATGCCAAGCCCGGCTGCATGAGCCAGATGATTGCCACCTATAATGAGCGCGGTGGCGGCAATGTTGTAGCCGTCGAAGAGGTAAGCCCCGACGAGGTTCACCGCTATGGCGTTGTGGGTGCCACCGATTGGCAGGACAACGGCTTTACAATCGACAAGATGATTGAAAAGCCACGGCACGAAGATGCCCCGTCCAATCTTATCATCTCAGGCCGCTATATTCTGCAGCCCCAGATCTTTGATGAAATCTCGGCGCAGGCTCCGGGTGCGGGCGGCGAAATTCAAATTACCGATGCCATGATCCGTCTCATGGCGAGCCAGCCCTTCCATGGCCTGGTTTATCAGGGCACCACCTACGACTGCGGAGACAAGCTCGGTTTTCTTGCCGCAAATATTGCCTACGCATTGGATCGTGAGGATTTGGGGGCGGGCTTTCGACTGGTGCTCGAGAAAATTGTTGGCGATCACGGCGGGCACGTCAGCTGGAAGGCAAATCCGGGACTTACAGCCATTATTGAGCAACTCAAGGCGAGCGTGCCCGGTGAAGCCGCCGAATAACCAGATTAACGCCTTCATCAACGGCGCAGTACAATTCCGGTTGAGATGCGCTGTTCGTTATAATTGTCGCCCGAAGTTGCACCATCGTACCACTTGCCGTCATAGCTTGCAGTCCAGGCCAAATCGGGATTGAGCTGCCATTCAACGCCAAGTTTCGATGTGATGGTTTTATCGGTGCCGGTTGTGGCCTTGTCGAGTGAAAGACCAAGGCCGGCAAGGAGATTGACGTTATCGCGCAAGGCATGGGTCACGCCCACACGGCCGGAATAGGTTTTTGATCCCGACGAGGTGGCAGAAGAGGTTTCATTCAAGTCGGTGGTGAGCGTTAGCACGACAGCAGTTAAATCAGTCGGCTTCCACGTCAAATTGCCATTAATGCCGAACGCTGAATTGGTGGCAAGCTTTGCGTCCTCGTAATCGCGAACCGTGTAGACAATTGCAGCTTCGCCAGACCAGATGGGGCCGCGGTCAAGAACAACACCCAAACTTGCAGTCAGGCCTTGGGAATCGCGGGCCAAGCCGTTGCGGTCGAGTTTCTGGTCGTGGAAGCGCGGCGCATAGGTTACGTCGACAAACGGTTTCAGTGCGGGCGGTTGCGTATAGGCCAGGCGCATGCCGAGGGATGGCGTATAATTATCGCGATCTGCATTATCTTCCTTGCCACCGCCCGAAAGTTCTACATCCTCGTAGATTTGCCGCTCCATGCCCAGTTTCAGGCTGCCTTCGAGGCGGCCGAAGTCGTGAATGATGGCAGAGCTTGCGGTCAGGTCATGTTCGGTGCGGTTGCCAATTGCCGTGCTTGGCAGTTCGCTGTCTTCGGGGCCGGTCTGGGAAAGAGCGTAGCTTGCATCAAATTCAGCATGGGTGGAACGGCGGATATCCAACCTGAACCTGCTGTTTAAATCAAGATCGCCGGAATCAACGGCATGGCTTTTGAGATAGGTGGTAAAATCCCCGCTGGCCCCACCCTGCCATGCGTGTCTCACCCAATCGCTTTCAAAGCGCAATGTGGGTTTGAGATGCAGCCCCACGGCTTCGCGCTGCCCCTGCGAGGCGCTGGTGACATTGCTGGTATAGAGGCTGTCGGCTTGCAAAGATGGAAATAGCCTCATGCCGCCAAGACCAATGCCTTGGGCGGCATAAGGGTTCACACGTGACAAGCGCTTCTTGGACGGCAGTGATTCGACTTCTGGCGCGATCGTCAGCCGCGGCGTTGGCGCAATGGCTGGTTCACCGGTTGTCGCATCTTCACTTAATGTCGGGCGCAACACGTAGGTTTCCTGGGCATGGGCGGGGCAAGCCGAGCCGCTGAGGCCCGCCACCACACACACAGACAAAAGCCTTAACTCCAAAGTCACGCCACTCATCTCCACAACCGCCCAGATTTAGCGAATTTATGGTTAATACCGGGTTGACGGGGTGTGGCTCAGCTCTTTCCTTTTAATCTTCAAAGGCTTAGTTTCAGCGGGATGGATCAAAATATGCACGACAAAAAGACGTCGAGACTGAATTCCGCCCGCCGCACTCTGGAAACCGAGGCGAAAGGTTTGGGCGATCTCATCCTTTCACTGGATGGTGAGCTTGGCCAAGCCATTGCAAAGGCTGTCGAAATAATAGCATCGTCGAGGGGTCGCGTCATTGTTTCCGGCATGGGCAAAAGCGGTCATGTCGGGCGCAAGATTGCTTCTACCTTGGCCTCCACCGGCACGCCTTCCATGTTTGTGCACCCGGCGGAGGCCAGCCACGGCGATCTTGGCATGATTACCACACAGGATGTGGTCATCATGATTTCCAATTCGGGCGAGTCCGCCGAGCTTGGTGCCATCCTCAACTATGCCAAGCGCTTTGCCGTGCCATTGATTGCCATGACGGCCCGGGCTGACAGCAGCCTTGCCCTGGCAGCGAAGCTTGTCCTGCTACTGCCAAATTCACCCGAGGCCTGCCCCAACGGCCTCGCACCCACGACATCCACGTTGCTGCAACTTGCCCTTGGTGATGCGCTGGCAATCACGTTGCTTGAAGACAAGGGCTTCACCGCCAAGAATTTCCAGGAGTTCCACCCTGGTGGCAAACTTGGGGCACAACTCAAACATGTTTCGGAAGTCATGCGCCGGGGCGATGCTTTGCCGCTTTCGGCTGCTGATGTTAAAATGTCTGATGCACTTGTCGTGATGACCGCCAAAGCCTGCGGCTGTCTCGGTGTTGTTGAAAACAGCCGGTTGGTTGGGATTGTCACCGATGGGGATTTGCGCCGTCATATGAGCGGCAATCTGCTGGCGCTCAGGGTTCGCGATGTGATGACAGTCTCGCCCAAAACAATCGGGCCGGATGCGCTCACGAGTGAGGCTTTGGAAATATTGAATGCGGCGAGCATCACCTGCATCTTCGTAATTGATGATGAGGCAAAGCCCATAGGCCTCATCCACATCCACGATCTCTTGCGGATTGGCGTGACCTAGGCTTCCTTCACCCGCAGCTTCATGCCTTCAACGCCTGTCACATGCACTTTTGTGCCGGCGGCCAGATCAGGACCCAGCAATTCCCAGCGTGTGCCGTCGATATTCAGCTTGCCGTGACCATTCACGATGGGTTCCAGCAGCACATAATTTTTGCCGACAAACGCGTAAATGCGCTGATTGAGATTTGGCTGGTCGCTGCCCAGATGCTTGCTCTTGGAATACCAGGGGGCTGCCAGAAAAACATAGGCAATTGCAAAGCCGGCAAACAGCAGCGCCTCAATTTGCCAGGCCAAGGTAAAGAAATACGTGACGATGCCAACTGAAGCCGCGGCAAGGGCCAGCCAGATAAAAAATACGCCGGGCAGCATGAGCTCGACAAACAGCAGGATGCCGGTTGCGGTCCACCAGAACCAATTGCCAATGACGGGAAACAGTTCTTGCACGGCGTTCCTCCCCTCAGGGTTTCTGGGTTATGCCAGGCACCGGCGAGGCGGGTTTGCGCTTTGCTGTTTCGGTCGAACCGCCGCCAAAGGCCTCGCGCGCAATTTCCGCAATGCCACCGATGGAGCCGAGGAGTGAGGTTGCATCCAGCGGCAGCATCAAAATTTTCTGGTTGGGCGATTGGGCAATAGCCTCCAATGCCTTGATATAGTTGTTGGCGACAAAATAATTGATGGCCTGCACATTGCCATTGGCAATGGCTAGACTTACCATTTCGGTAGCCCTGGCTTCGGCTTCGGCGGAGCGTTCGCGCGCTTCAGCATCCTTGAAGGCTGCCTCTTTTCGGCCTTCGGCTTGCAGAACCACCGATTGCTTTTCACCCTCAGCTTTCAGAATGGCGGCTTGCCGCATGCCTTCGGCTTCCAGAATTGCGGCGCGTTTTTCACGCTCGGCCTTCATCTGCCGGCCCATGGAATCTATGAGGTCACGGGGCGGATTGATGTCCTTGATTTCAATGCGGGTCATTTTCACGCCCCAGGGCTCGGTGGCCTGGTCAACCACGCCCAACAGCTTGTGGTTGATATCGTCGCGCTGTGACAGCAAACTATCAAGCTCCATGGAACCCATCACGGTGCGGATATTGGTCATCACCATGTTGATGATGGCGTTTTCGAGATTGACCACCTCGTAGGTGGCCTTGGGCGCATTCATCACCTGATAGAACGCAACACCGTCCACGGTGACCATGGCGTTGTCCTTGGTGATCACTTCCTGGGATGGCACCTGAATAACCCGCTCCATCATGTTCATCTTGGCACCAACGCGGTCAATGAAGGGCACAATCAGGCCAAGGCCAGGACCCAGGGTTCGCACATAGCGGCCAAATCTCTCAACAGTGTAGTTATAGCCTTGCGGCACCATGCGGATGGCCCGCAGGAGGTAGAACACGACGACCGCGAGCACCACTAAAACGAAAATTCCCGGGCCTTCAAACATCGTCGTTCTCCCTTACATTGCCAAATTCCTATATAAGGAATTAACTTCTACATGTCAATAGGCAAAATCGCGAAAAACCCGTTCGATGTTGCCTTTCCAGACACCGTTATAGAGGTCCAGCAGGTTTTCAGCAGCGGTTTTTCCAGTCGCCACCGTTTCGTCCAGCACGTCGAGGAATGACGCTTCCGATTTGCCTTTGCAGCCCTGTTTATTTCGCGCCTCCAGGCCGGCACGCGAAAATTTCAGCACGTCCCGCGCAAGGTCCTGCACACTGCGGCCACGGATCATTGCCTTCAATCCTTGGCGGGGAACCGCATCACGCAAGGCCTGGCGTTCAGCAGCAGTCCAGTCCTTCACCAGATCCCATGCCGCATCAAGCGGGCCTTGCTCATAGAGAACACCCGTCCACAAGGCGGGCAAGGCACACAGCCTGCGCCATGGACCTGAGTCGGATCCCCGCATTTCCAGGTATTTCTTCAGGCGCACTTCCGGGAAAATTGTGGTGATGTGATCGTTCCAGTCCTTGATCACCGGTTTTTCACCGGGCAATTGCGGCAAATTTCCAGCGAGAAACTTGCGGAAGCTTTCGCCGGCGCAATCGATGTATCGGCCATCCCGCATGACAAAATACATGGGCACATCGAGGGCGTAATCCACATAGCGCTCAAAGCTCATGCCTGGCTCGAACGCAAATGGCAGCATGCCGGAACGGGCGTTGTCGGTGTCGGTCCAAACCTCGGAGCGGAACGATAGAAATCCATTGGGCTTGCCATCAAGAAACGGCGAGTTTGCAAACAGCGCTGTGGCGATTGGTTGCAAGGCAAGCGACACGCGCAGCTTTTGCACCATGTCTGCCTCGGAACCAAAGTCCAAATTCACCTGCACGGTACACGTCCTGAACATCATGTCGCGGCCGTAGCGGCCGACCCTGTCCATGTAGGGTGCCATGATCTGGTAGCGGCCCTTGGGCATCACGGGGGTTTGCGCGCGTGACCATACCGGTGAAGCACCCAGCCCCAGGAAGCCAATGCCAAGCGTGTCGCCAATTTCACGCACCTGCACCAAATGCTCATGCACTTCTTCGCAGGTATCATGAACTGTTTCGAGGGGAGCGCCGGAAAGTTCAAACTGGCCGCCGGGCTCCAGTGACACATTGCCCATGCCCTTGGGGTCGCTCAAGGCAATGATATTGCCGTTTTCATAAACACCGGCCCAGCCGAAGCGGTCACGCATGCCTTCGAGAAGGGTGCGAATGGAGCGCGGGCCATCATAGGGAACGGGTTCGAGCGTGTCGGTGAGGAAGGCGAATTTTTCGTGTTCGGTGCCAATGCGCCATGCGGATTTGGGCTTTGAGCCCGTACTCAAAGCTTCAATGAGCTGGGATTTTGTTTCAATTGGCGAACGTGCTTCGTCGGTGTCAGGAGTTGGTCCGCTCACGGGTAGGTATCCTTGGTTGCCTTTATGCAATGGGATGTAAGGCCTGCCACGCCTTCCGGCAAGTCAAAGATTGGCCAGCAATTCATCACGATAGTTGATGGTTACCAATCCCCGCTTATGGCTTGTACAAGGGTCAAGGCCGCAATTGCTGCGGTATCGGCGCGCAAGATTCGGGGACCCAGTGAAATGGGCACCACGAAATTGTGGGATTTCAGCAGTTTGATTTCTTCATCGGTAAAGCCACCCTCGGGGCCCACCAGAACGGCAGCCGGCGGCTTCAGGCCAGCAAGCGATTGCAGCGGGTTGGTGTCGCGCAGGGTTTCATCGCAGAACACCAGGGACCGGGCG
>JANMPF010000122.1:0-1530 GCA_031369725.1 Rhodobiaceae bacterium
CAGTTTTGTTGCCAAGCCTGCGGGCCGCATGGAAGTTGGCGGTAATCCCAAAGATATCGCTCCGGTGCAAATGGAAGTGCAAAGCGAAATCGACAAGGCGGAAGGGCGCTCATGGCCGATGGAGTGCATTGAGCGGTTTGCCTTCTATGACCTTGCAAAGAAGGCATATTGTGTGATCCAGACAGGCGAGACCCGCTTCTACGGCTGTTTTGTTTTCAAGAAGGGCGTTATTCCACCGGCTGCATCATGAGCAAGCCGCGCATTGCCATACTCGGCATTTTTGTGGCCGACCTTGCGTTTCGGGCCAAGCGCCTGCCTGTCGTGGGTGAAACACTGATGGGTGAAGGCTTCGCCATGGGGCCGGGTGGCAAGGGCTCCAACCAATCGGTGGCCGCAGCGCGGGCCGGCGGTGAGGTGAGTTTCATCACCAGGATTGGCCGTGACACATTTGGGGATATCGCACTCAAGACCTGGGGTGCTGCTGGCATTGATACATCACAAGTGGCCTTTTCGGATACAGCACCAACAGGGGCTGCTTTCATTTTTGTGTCATCGGAAACGGGCGACAATGCCATTATCGTTGAAACCGGGGCTTCCAGCACGATAACGCCTGAATATGTTTCAGCTTCGGAAGCAACGATCAGACAAGCAAAAGTATTTATTACGCAGCTGGAAACTTCGGTTGCTGCAGGCAGGCGTGGGCTGGAACTTGCCCGAAAGCATAATGTTATAACCATATTCAATCCGGCACCTGCGGCAAAGATTGATCCTACGATTTATGCACTGTGTGATTATGTAACGCCGAATGAAACCGAGGTTGAGGCAATCACCGGCATTGCCGTTCACTCCCTTGATGATGCACGCCGCGCTGGCGATGCGGTGCTGAAATTGGGAACCAAGACCGCCCTTATCACGCTGGGGGTAAATGGCGTTCTGCTGCATGACAAAGATCAATCCGTGCATGTTCCAACCTACAAGGTGAAAGTTGTTGAAACCACGGGTGCGGGCGATGCCTTCAATGGGGCTTTTGCGGTGGCGATCGGCGAGGGCAGGTCGCCGGTTGATGCGGCGCGTTTTGGCTGTGCAACGGCTGCTCTGTCGGTGACCAAGGCAGGTACAGCACCGTCGATGCCAATGCGGACGGAAATCGAAGCGATGATGGCGGCTGTGGGGTAGTCACCAACTCCGTCATTCCGGCACACGCCCTCCACCACAGCCCGTCATTCCGGCGAAAGCCGGAATCTCGTTCAGGATAAAACTGCCGCCAGATTCCCTGAGTTCAGAATAGAAGCTGCAGTCAGATTCCGGCTTTCGCCGGAATGACGAGCTGGGGGAGTGGAACGACGGCTGGTGATGGGCGTACCGGAATGACGAATATGGGGTGCCGAAATGACGGTGTTTATTATCCACCTGGTATTCTTGGCAGCAGATAGATTTCGGCGTCATTTGGCAGTTCCGTGTCCCAGGTGTCGCGATAGATTTTTCCGTCGATGGAGACGGCAACGCCGCGCTTCAAATGGGGTTCAAAGC
>JANMPF010000177.1:0-6261 GCA_031369725.1 Rhodobiaceae bacterium
AATTTTTGAAAGTGAATTCACAGTATCTCTCCCAAGGTCAAATTAGGTAGAACGTATCTGTTGTCAGGCTGTGCGAAGAAACGTGAATGAACTCCAAAGCGTTGATTCATCACTTCCCCAACACTGCACAAAAAACCGCAAAGTCGGTTCAACTTCCACGCTTAAAAAACAAATCAAGCAAGTCCGGACAAGCAGCCATCGCCAGCAATGATGGAATACAAAAAGCCCGGTTCATCACCTGGCTTTTTGCTGTCGCAACTGTTAACTTACAATTCTGGAGTATGGCTATATATAGCCCAATCACCGTACGCTGTCAAGGGCTAAATTCCTAGGCGTTAGTGCAGGCTGATTTCGACCAGTTCGTGCTCGGCGGCGCTGTCGGCTGCGGCTTCCCTTGTTCCGGAAATTGAAATGGGCGAGCCGTTGGCGTTGAACAGGCAGAAGAGTTTTGCATCGGGCAACACATGCGCCTGGGGGCCGACCATGCGGATTACGTCGCGGCCTTCAACCTCGCGGATGTAGGAGAGCGCGCCGTTGCCGAGCTGGGCCAGCTCTTCGACACTCAATTGGAATTGCTTGTTCATCATGATATTACTCCTTGATCTCTATACGGCGCACAATGCTGCTTGGTTCTGGCCGCATGAGGTTTATCACCAAAAGGCCGTTCACAAGTTTGGCACCGGTTACATCCATGCCATCGGCCAGGACAAAGGCGCGGTGGAACTGGCGTCCGGCTATGCCGCGGTGCAGGAACTCTTTTGTAGCCTCGTCCTGGGTGCGGCCCCGGATGTTCAATTGATTATCCTCAATGGTAATTTCAAGGTCGTCGCGGGCAAAGCCTGCCACGGCAATGGTTATGCGCAAGACTTCGCTGCCACCGCCACCTTGCGACAAGCGTTCGATATTGTAGGGTGGATAGCCTTCGCCGGACGTTTTGACGGCGCGCTCAAGCAAGCGCTCCACATCGTCAAATCCCAATAACAGCGGCGAAGAAAATACCGAAATTCTGCTCATTTAATCCTGGCCCTCTTGCAAGCGGCGCGTTTAACCCAGCCCATCTGGCACTGTGTCTTGAATGGTAATATGAGAAAGCTAACGGTTTGTTTCAAGGGATGGCGATGGATTGGAAGAATAAAACCATACTGATTGTGGGGGGTGCTGGCGGCATAGGGCTGGCCACGGCTGCCGAATTTGCCAATTGCGGGGCAAATATCGCCATTGCGGACGTCAAAACCGGCAATTTTCCAGCGCAATACCTGTTTATCCAGAGCGACATTACCAGGGTTTCCGATTGTGCGGAGATGGTGGCAAAAACCGTGGCGCGGTTTGGCGCGCTGGATGTGCTCGTCAATGCGGCGGGGGTTTGGGTGGAAGGCGAAACTGCCGAAATGACCGAGGAACAGTGGGACCGCACCGTTGACATCAACTTGAAGGGCACCTTCTTTGCCTGCCGTTATGCCATTGCGGAACTTGCAAAAACCCAAGGCCAGATCATCAACATCGCTTCCGATGCAGGCCTCATGGGCAATGCCGGTGCGGCAATTTACTGCGCCTCGAAAGGTGGCGTGGTCCTGCTGAGCAAGGCATTGGCTGTGGAACTTGCACCGAAGGGAATTCGTGTCAACGCGGTTTGCCCGTGTGATGTTGAAACGCCCATGCTGGAATTTCAGGCAAAAAATTTCAGCGGTGGCGATCCCGCTGGCTACCTTGAAAAGCTCAAATCCAGCTATCCGCAAGGGGCCCGCCAGCGGTTTGCCAAGCCAGCCGAAATCGCCGCCTTTATTTTCGCCATTGCGTCACCAAAACTGGCACCGATAACCGGTGCTGCGCTGGCCATAGATTTTGGGACGACGGCCGGAAGATGACGGCAGCCCACTTGCAAATGACAGGAATTTAGCGTCAATTGACTCGAGGCTTGATCAGCCGGTCAAAAAAAATCAGGGAGATATTATATGATCAAGAAATTACTCGCGACCGCTGCTTTGACAGCAATGATGGCGGTTTCGGCATTTGCCGCAGATGACAAGCCAGCAATCGTTTTTGATATTGGTGGCAAGTTCGACAAGTCGTTCAACGAAAGCATGTTCAACGGCTCGGAAAAGTTCAAGAAGGAAACCGGCACGGCTTACGGCGAATTCGAAATCGCCAATGAAGCCCAGCGCGAACAGGCGATCCGCAACTTTGCCGACCAGGGCTATAGCCCGATCATAGCGGCAGGCTTTGCCCAGGCTGCAGCGGTTGAGAAGGTTGCCAAGGAATATCCGGACCTCAAGTTTGCCATCGTCGACATGGTCGTTGACCTGCCAAACGTGAAGTCAATCGTGTTCAAGGAGCAGGAAGGTTCTTACCTGGTTGGCATGATGGCCGCCATGGCGTCGAAGTCCGGCAAGGTTGGCTTTGTGGGTGGCATGGACATTCCATTGATCCACAAGTTTGCCTGCGGCTATGCGCAAGGGGTAAAGGCCGCCAAGGCAGATGCCACGATTTTCCAGAACATGACGGGTGACACCGGCGCTGCCTGGAACGATCCGGTCAAGGGTGGTGAAATCACCAAGGGCCAGATGGCACAAGGGGCTGACGTGGTTTATGCAGCAGCTGGTGCCACAGGCCTTGGCGTGTTGCAGGCAGCAGCCGATGGTGGCGCATTGTCCATTGGCGTTGACGCCAACCAGAACTATCTGCATCCCGGCAAGGTTCTGACATCGATGATGAAGCGCGTCGACGTTGCTGTTTACAATGTGATGAAGGACGGCAAGGATGGCACCTTCAAGGGTGGCATTCAGGCACTTGGACTGGCCGAAGATGGCGTAGGCTACGCCATGGACGACAACAACAAGGCCCTGGTCACCCCCGAAATGGCAGCCGCAGTCGACAAGGCAAAGGCTGACATCATCTCAGGTGCGATAAAGGTTCACGACTACATGGAAGACAGCAAGTGCCCGGTTGAATAAGCGATACGCCTGACACTCATCTGACCCTCTCCCTTCAGTGGGGGAGGGTTTTTGAAATGACCATGACCCCAGCCATTGAACTCATCGGAATAGACAAGCGCTTTGGTGCTGTTCACGCCAACAAAGACGTGAGCCTTGTCATTGGGCAAGGTTCAATCCACGGCATCATTGGTGAAAATGGTGCCGGCAAATCCACTCTGATGTCCATTCTGTTCGGCTTCTATGGCGCCGACAAGGGCGACATCAAGGTCAAGGGCGAAGCTGTTAAAATCAGATCTTCGTCTGACGCCATCGCCCATGGCATTGGCATGGTGCATCAGCACTTCATGCTGGTTGATCCTTTCACGGTTCTGGAGAATGTTGTGCTGGGCGCTGAAGGCGGAAAGCTCATCGGCCCTGCCCTTGCAAAGGCGCGGGCGGAACTCACGCGGCTTGCCCGCGACTACGAACTTGAGGTGGATCCTGACGCCATTGTCGGTGAATTGCCGGTTGGCCTGCAGCAGCGCGTTGAAATTCTCAAAGCCCTGTTCAGGGGTGCTGAAACCCTCATTCTTGATGAACCGACGGGCGTTCTCACGCCGGACGAGGCAGATCACCTGTTCCTCATTCTGGGGCAGCTTCGCGACCAGGGCAAAACCGTCATCCTGATCACCCACAAGCTGCGCGAGATCATGGCGATTACCGACCATGTATCGGTCATGCGGCGCGGCGAGATGGTGGCCACCAGGGAAACCAAAAATACCTCGGTTGAAGAGCTGGCAGAACTGATGGTGGGCAGACGGGTTTTGCTGCAGGTTGAAAAAGGTCCGGCAAAACCTGGTGCCGTGGTGCTCGATGTCAAGAACCTCACATGGCGGGACCGCAAGGGAACGCCACGGGTCGACAATGTTTCCTTCACGGTGCGAACCGGTGAAATCGTTGGCATTGCCGGGGTTTCCGGCAATGGCCAGTCGGAACTTCTCGAACTCATCAGTGGCATTTCCAAGCCCACGTCGGGCCAGATCATTTTTGAAGGCAAGGACATTGGCATTCTGGGCGATCCCCGCCATGTGCGTGAAGAGGGTCTGGCCCATGTGCCGGAGGACCGTCAGCACCGTGGCCTCATCGCGTCATTTGATGCATCTGAATCCAGCATTCTCGGCTGGCACAATGAAGAGTCGCTCGGCAAGGGTTTCAGGCTGAACCGCGATGCGGTGGTCAACCGCTGCAAGGCCGAGATGCAGGAATTTGACGTGCGCCCGGGAGACCCGCTGCTGAAAAGTTCGAAATTTTCAGGCGGCAACCAGCAGAAAATCATTTTGGCCCGCGAGATCGAGCGCGACCCGGATTTGCTGATTGTGGGCCAGCCGACGCGCGGTGTGGATATTGGTGCCATTGAATTCATCCACCGGCGGCTCATTGAACTGCGCGACCAGGGCAAGGCCGTATTGCTTGTGTCGGTGGAACTGGATGAAATCCGTTCCCTATCTGACCGCATCCTGGTGATGTTTGCAGGCAGGATCATGGGCGAGCGCCCGTCAAATGCCGATGAGCGTGAACTTGGCCTGTTGATGGCCGGCGTTTCAAAGGATGCGGCCTGATGGCAAACCCGCGTGGTGAACTGCCAACCTGGGTTGACGTAGGCCTGATCCCGCTGCTCAATTTGCTGGTGGCCCTGGTGGTTGCGGGCCTGGTTGTTCTGATCATCGGCGAAAATCCCCTTGCTGCCATGTGGATCATGCTCAAGGGTGCCGTAGGCTCGCTCAAGGGATGGGAATTTCTGCTCTATTACGCCACGAATTTTGTGTTCACCGGGCTTGCCGTGGCGGTGGCTTTTCACGCCGGACTGTTCAATATCGGGTGTGAAGGCCAGGCCTATATTGCAGGCCTGGGTGCTGCCATCATGGGTCTGGGTCTTGAATTTCTGCCATGGTTCATTGTCATTCCCCTCGGCATTGTTGCCGCCATGGCATTCGGGGCTTTCTGGGCGTGGATACCGGGCTACCTGCAAGCCAAGCGCGGCAGCCACATTGTGATCACCACCATCATGTTCAACTTCATCGCCGCCAGCCTGATGGTTTATCTCATCAAGGATTATTTCAGGCCGGTCACCCGCATGGCGGTTGAAAGCCGCGATATCACCGGTGCCTATATTTTGAACTTCCGGGAAATTGCCAGGCTGTATTTTGATGTGAAGCTGCCATCTACGCCGTTGAACCTCACGGTGTTCCTGGCCATCGCTGCGGCTTTTGGCGTCTGGTATTTGCTGTGGCGCAGCAAGCTTGGCTATGAAATCCGCGCCGTTGGCGCCAATACGGAAGCAGCGGTTTACGCCGGCATCAAGCCTGCCCGCATCATCATGATTGCCATGGCAATTTCCGGCGCGCTTTCAGGCCTCATGGCGGTCAATGAGGTCCTCGGCGTGCAGCACCGCCTGCTATTGGAATTTGTTGGCGGTGCCGGGTTTGTTGGCATTGCTGTTGCCCTCATGGGGCGCTCGCATCCCATAGGCATTGTGCTGTCGGCCATGTTGTTTGGCCTGCTCTACCAAGGTGGCACTGAACTTTCATTTGCAAAGCCGCTGATTTCGCATGACATGATTGTGGTCATCCAGGGCCTCGTCATTCTGTTTATGGGTGCACTTGAATATGCTTTCCGGCCCGCTCTGGCAAAGCTCTTTGTCAAGGTGGAGGACTAGTTCATGGACCTCTCGCTGCTCTCTGAAATTCTCGCCTCCACCATCAGACTCTCGGTGCCTTTGGTACTCGCCTGCCTTGCCGGGCTGTGGTCAGAGAAATCCGGCATTGTGGATATCGGTCTTGAAGGAAAAATGCTGGTAGCGGCATTTGCGGCGGCAGCATCCGCTGCATATTTTCAGTCGGCGTGGATCGGGCTGATCATTGCCATCTTCGTGTCGCTCGCGGTTTCATTAATTCACGGATATGCCTCCATCAATCAACGCGGCAACCAGGTGATCTCTGGTGTGGCCATCAACATGCTGGCGGCCGGACTCACGGTGGTATTGGGCAATACATGGTTCAAGGAGGGCGGGCGCACACCGGCTTTGCCTGAAACCGCCCGCTTCATGCCGATCAATCTTCCGGGTGCTGAAGCGCTTTCACAGGTGCCGATTTTGGGCGTTATCGTGAAAGTCGTTTCCGGCCATTCGATACTCACTTACTTTACCATTCTTCTGGTGCCACTCACGGCCTGGGCACTCGCCAAAACCCGTTTTGGCCTGCGGTTGCGGGCCGTGGGTGAAAATCCCCATGCGGTGGATACGGCCGGAATTTCCGTGGCAAGGCTGCGCTATCAGGCAATCATCATCGCA
>JANMPF010000127.1:0-2386 GCA_031369725.1 Rhodobiaceae bacterium
AGGGCTAGCAAGTCGCTGAACAGGCCGGGAATAATAAAAAGCAGGCCAGCCAGTGCCCCGAATACGCCATCAGCCGCACCGCTCGACGCGGCCTTGGCATCAAAACTCCGCGAATTCATTGCGGTAAAAATACTGGTGCCGCTCCTGCGAATAAGGGCGCAACCGATCAACACGTCAAGAATTGTGATTGCCAATACCGGCAAAACGCCGATGTATCCGCCAAGCCAAATCAGGCTCGCCAGCTCCACAATAAAAATACCCAAAATGATCCTTGGCAAATAACCCAACACGCATAAACCTCAAGTCAGAATGGTCCTTGGACCTGTAGTTAAGTCTCCTATATAGGGTGAGAGACATGATAATTTCAATATTTAGGTGTGATTTGAAGGTTGTGGTAGTGTGAGAGCATGTTGATGAGCCAGATATTTGATCCTCTGAACCTTATTCTTGCAGGTGTTGCCATCATTGTGCTGTGGCGTTTGCGCTCGGTTTTGGGCCAGCGTACGGGCAATGAGCGTCCCCCCATAAGTGTTAATAAGCCCGCCCCTGAAGCTGCCAATGCCAATGTGCTGGAATTTCCGAAAAACAAGTCGACCGATGAAAAAACCATTGATGCAGAGCCGGTGAGACCTGTTTGGGAAGGCTTTGCCGCCGCAGGGTCAACCGTTGCCGCTGGCTTGGAGCAACTGGCCAGGGCCGATTCCACTTTTCTGCCAAAAACCTTTATGGAAGGTGCCAAGCTTGCTTATGAAATGATCGTTGAGGCCTTCGCCAGTGGCGACAGGCCCACCCTCAAAAACCTCCTGTCACGCGATGTCTACGACGGGTTTTCAAAGGTCATTGATGGAAGGCTTCAGGTCGGCGAAAAACTTGCCTTCCAGTTTGTAGGCTTTGAAAAGGCGGAATTCGTGGCGGCTGGCCTCAACGACAAGCGCGCCAGCATAACAGTCAAATTTTTCAGCCAAATGATTTCTTCGACCTATGACAAGGCGGGCAAGCTTATTGATGGCGACCCCAGGGAGATCAAGGACGTAACCGATGTGTGGTCGTTTGAACGCGATGTAAACCAGAAGGACCCGAATTGGCGGGTGGTTTCTACAGAAACGCTGAATTGATTGGGCGCTTGAGTCTTGTGGTTTTTTTCGCCATGTCTTTTGCCATGACAGGTGAAGCAAAACCGATTCTTGAGGCTGTGCCCTTTGACCGGATAACCGGATGGGCGGCAGACGATCATGCCGCAGCCCTTGCCGCCTTTCAAAGGTCGTGCCAGGAAATCATCAATGTCGGCCACGGCTTTCAGCGTCACGTCAGGTTTGGTGGATCCCGGGCTGAATGGTTGGCCGTTTGCAAAAATGCAAGCCAGGCAAAAAGTCCACGCCAGTTTTTTGAAACGGAATTTACTGCCCTTGCGGTGGCAGACCCAGTGCGGCCCGCAGGGCTTTTTACCGGCTATTACGAACCCGAAGCCGATGGCAGCCGAACGCCCGGAAATGGTTTTGACGTTCCCATCTATCGCAAGCCGGCAGACCTTGTGGGCTTTGATGAGGTGACCGAAAAACGTCTTGGTCTCAAATACGGTCGCATGCTTGCTGGCAAGCCTGCGGGCTATTGGACCCGCCGTGAAATAGAACATGGCGCTCTTAAATCCCGGGGCCTCGAATTGGTGTGGCTCAAAAGCTGGGTTGATGCATATTTCATTCACGTGCAGGGCTCCGGCCGCATCCGCTTTGCCGATGGCAGTTTTATGCGGCTGGCCTATGGCGCCAAAACCGGCCAACCCTACACAGGCATTGGCGGGCTGCTGGTTGAGCGTGGCGTGCTCATCAAGGATAACATGTCGATGCAGGCCTTGCGCAAGTGGATGGCTGAAAACCCAAAACTCGCGCGCCAGCTCATGTGGGAAAACAAGTCATTCATTTTCTTCCGCGAAGTGAAGGTGGATGATGCAACACTTGGCGCACCCGGGGCGCAAAAAGCTTTCCTCACGCCGCTCCGAAGTCTCGCCGTTGACCGCAGCCTGTGGATGTTTGGAACACCCATATGGCTTGATGCCGACGTGCCCTCCGGTACCAGCACTGAATTGCAACCCTTCAGGCATTTGATGATTGCCCAGGACACCGGCACTGCCATTAAAGGCTATGCCCGCGGCGATGTGTATTGGGGTTGGGGCGAAAAAGCTGCACTCATCGCAGGCCAAATGAAAAGTGCGGGGACCATGACAGTTCTACTGCCGAAGCAATTGGCACACCGGCTTTTGAATGAGAGATGAAAAAGAAAGGCTTTGAGGTGCACGACCGCGGCCTGTGGGATGAAGTCGCCCGCACCATAAGGCCGCTTGGAAAATCCGCCCTCAAGCTAAGCACTGTGTCGGCCGCAATTTCAAAGC
>JANMPF010000218.1:0-2129 GCA_031369725.1 Rhodobiaceae bacterium
CGAATGCGCTTGAACGCCGCTGACCGCAGCTTTGCCGATGCGCCTTTCTTCGTCGCAATAGTCATGCGTTCCCGTCCTGTTGCGATGCGAGATTAGCCTATTGCATATAGTTTAGCCAATGCTAAACTTCTGACATGCAGCAAGGTGAGCAAGTTATCGAGAATCAGCTGGGGTGGCGGCGCGAGCGAGGCGAACCCTCACTGATTGACGTATTCCGCACGGTTAAGATTAACCCCTCAAGCGGCATGTTCCGGCGCGCCCTGGCTTTCGTGGGGCCAGGTTATCTGGTTTCGGTAGGCTATATGGACCCGGGCAATTGGGCCACATCCATCGCCGGTGGCGCACAGTTTGGCTACACGCTGCTGTTTGTGGCGTTGCTCTCCAATATAATGGCCATTCTCCTGCAATCACTGTGCGCGCGCCTTGCCATCGGTTCCGGCCGCGATTTGGCACAAGCCTGCCGCGATGCTTTTCCCAGGCAGGTGGCATTCATGCTGTGGCTGTTTGCCGAAATCGCGATTATTGCCACCGATGTTGCCGAAGTTGTGGGTACCGCCATTGGCCTCAATCTGCTGTTTGGCATCCCGCTTGAAATCGGCGTGGTCATTACCGCATTTGATGTGGTCATTATTCTGTGGCTGCAAAGGCTGGGTTTTCGCTGGGTCGAAGCCTTTATCATTTCTTTGCTGGGTGTTATTTTCGTTTGCTTCTTTTTCCAAATCGCCATGGCTGATCCCGACTGGGGCGGCGTCATCAAGGGCCTTGCGCCAACGGTGGATATCGTTCGCAATCCCAAGATGCTGTATTTGGCGCTTGGCATTATCGGCGCAACGGTAATGCCGCATAATCTTTATCTGCACTCAGGGATAGTGCAAACCCGTGATTATGGCCACACGCTTCCCGAAAAGCGTGAAGCCTTGCGCTTTGCCACGTGGGATTCAACCTTGGCCCTGATGTTTGCATTGCTGGTCAACGCCTCAATATTGATTTTGGCGGCGGCAACATTTTACAAAACCGGCCGCACCGACATTTCCGAACTCGGCGATGCCCATGCCATGTTGGCTCCATTGCTGGGTTCCATGCTGGCACCCAAGCTCTTTGCAATTTCGCTGCTGTGTTGCGGTTTGAACTCAACGGTGACAGCAACCCTTGCTGGCCAGATTGTAATGGAAGGGTTTCTCAATATCCGGCTGCCAGCATGGGCGAGGCGCCTGGCAACGCGCCTTGTTGCAATCGTTCCGGCCGCCGCCGTGACGATATATTATGGCTCAAGTGGTACAGGAGTTCTGTTGATCCTCAGTCAGGTGATTTTGGCCTTCCAGCTTCCCTTCGCCATTGTGCCGCTGGTCATGTTCACCCGCAACAAAGCCAAAATGGGAGCACTGGTTTCCCCGGCCTGGTTGACGGTGGTCGCAGGCATAATCGCAGCGGTGATCATTGCCCTGAACATGAAGCTGATTTGGGATTTGGCGATTGGCTGAACCGCCATCTTGCGTAACCTCAGCTCCTCGCCTAAACGCTCGGCCCATGCATGACAGTATCCTCATTATCGACTTCGGTTCCCAGTTCACCCAACTCATTGCCCGCAGGGTTCGGGAGATGGGGGTCTATTCGGAAGTGGTGCCGTTTCAGAGTGCCGCTGCTGCATTTGAACGGATGAAGCCCAAGGCCGTGATCCTGTCTGGCGGGCCAGCATCGCCTGTCGAGGAAGACAGCCCACGCGCCCCGCAAGCCGTATTTGAGGCCGGTGTTCCCGTGCTTGGCATTTGCTATGGGCAAATGCTGCTTGCTGCACAATTGGGTGGCAAAGTCGAAAGCGGCCACGCCAGAGAATTCGGTCGCGCCGAGGTTTCCGTGAAAGCGCCGTCGGCATTGTTCAAAGGCGTGTGGACCGATGGTGCCAAACACACCGTGTGGATGAGCCATGGCGACCGCATTACCAAACTTCCACCGGGCTTTGTCGTCAAGGGCGTCTCCGAGAACGCGCCCTTTGCTGTCATTGAAGATGAGGCGCGGAAGTTTTATGGCCTCATGTTCCAATCTTTCCCAGCTTCGGTCCCTCTTAAGTAACGCACTGCAGCAAGAGGGAAGTTGCCTTTCCCCTCACGCGCGGCTGGCGAGGAACTTTG
>JANMPF010000240.1:0-4059 GCA_031369725.1 Rhodobiaceae bacterium
ATTGAAACCGCTGCTTGAAATTCTGGCGGGGGTGCCAACGGTGGTGTTGGGTTTTTTTGCAGCACTGAGCGTTGCCCCGCTCATTCGCCACACGGGTGAAGGATTTGGTCTGGTGGTGGCGTCCGAGTCCGCCCTTGCGGCTGGCCTGGTGATGGGCATGATGATCGTGCCGCTGATTTCCTCACTTGCCGATGACATTATCAATGCGGTGCCGCAAACCTTGCGTGACGGATCCTATGCCATGGGAGCCACAAAATCCGAAACCATCAAGCGGGTGGTTTTGCCTGCCGCCCTTCCAGGCATTGTTTCAGCCTTCATGCTGGCCATTTCGCGGGCCATTGGCGAAACCATGATTGTGGTGATGGCCGCTGGCCTTGCGGCCAACCTGAGCTTCAACCCGCTCACCGCTGTTACCACCATCACCGTTCAAATCGCCACCCTCCTGGTGGGCGACCAGGAATTCGATTCGGCAAAGACCCTTTCTGCCTTTGCACTTGGGTTTGTGCTGTTTTGCTTCACCCTGGTGCTGAACTACATCGCACTTCGCATTGTGCAGAAATACCGTGAACAGTATGACTGATGCCTTCACCGCCAAACGTTATCGCAGCGAAAGATTGTTTCGCGGCCTTGGGGCTGCGGCACTCGCCGTCGCGGTTGTCTTTCTCGTGTATCTTGTTGTCGACATTGCCATCAAGGCATGGCCCAGCTTCTTTGAAAGCACCGTTACCCTGCAAGCCAATATTGATCCCACAAGGGTTGACAAGGCCAATGTGGCCAAAGGCGATTTTTCGGGCCTGCTGAAGGATGCAATCCGGGCGGAATTCCCCGGTGTGACCGAGCGTGCCGAGAAGAAGAAAGTGGCAGCCCTGCTCTCGATCGGTGCTGCCGACGATCTTCGCTACCAGATCATTTCCGATCCTTCCAGCATTGGCACGAAGATCACAACAGAGGCATTGCTCAACGACGGCGCAGATCTCTATCTCAAGGGCAATGTTGGCGGCAGCGGCCTTGGTGAGCAAGAGCAGGGTTATCTCAACGCCTTGCGCGACAAGGGGCTTATCAAGAGTCATTTTGCAACACGCTTTTTCACATCTGGCGACTCGCGGGAACCCGAGCTTTCGGGCCTTCGAGGTGCCATCACCGGCTCGCTTCTCACGCTGCTGATGACGCTTTCGCTCAGTGTGCCGCTTGGCATTGCGGCCGCGGTTTACCTCGCGGAATTTGCACCCAAGAACCCGTGGACCGAACTCATTGAAGTCAACATCAATAATCTTGCCGCCGTCCCTTCCATCATATTCGGCCTGCTTGGCCTTGCGGTGTTTATCAATTTCTTTGGCCTGCCGCGCTCGGCACCACTGGTGGGCGGCTTGGTGCTGGCGCTGCTGGTGTTGCCAACCATCATTATCGCTTCACGGGCGGCCCTCAATGCCGTGCCGCCTTCGATCAAGGAAGCCGCACTTGGTGTTGGCGCGTCCCATCAGCAGGCGGTGTTCCACCACGTGTTGCCGCTGGCGCTGCCTGGAATTCTAACCGGAACCATATTGGGTGTGGCCCGGGCACTTGGCGAAACCGCACCACTTCTGATGATCGGCATGGTGGCCTTCATTGTTGATATTCCCAAGGGGTTCACTGAGGCTGCCACGGTTTTGCCTGTACAAATCTACCTGTGGTCGGACTTGCCGGAAGTGGCGTTCCAGTCGCGCACGGCGGCGGCCATCATCGTTCTGCTGGTCATACTTTTCGGCTTCAATGCAATCGCAATTTATCTTCGTAAGCGCTTTGAAAGGCGCTGGTAAGGAAAACCACCATGGATGCCTTGGCAAAGAAAGTGAACTCAATCCCGGGCCCCCGCATTCTCAACCAGCGGGAGGTGAAGATCGTGGCCAAGGATGTGAACGTCCATTACGGCGAGAAACATGCCATCAAGCATCTCTCCATTGATATTCCGGATCGCGCCGTTTCGGCCTTCATCGGGCCTTCGGGTTGTGGCAAGTCCACCTTCCTGCGCTCGATCAACCGCATGAATGACACAATACCCGGCTGCAAGGTTACCGGCGACATTCTGGTGGATGGCAAGGATATTTATGACCGCAGCCTTGACGTGGTTCAGCTGCGCGCCAAGGTGGGCATGGTGTTCCAGAAACCAAACCCGTTTCCAAAATCCATTTTTGAAAACGTGGCCTATGGCCCACGCATTCACGGCATTGCCAAATCCAAAACCGATCTGGAGGAGATTGTGGTGAAAAGCCTGAAGAAAGCCAGCCTGTTTGAAGAGGTGAAGGACCGCCTCAACCACCCAGGCACGGGTCTTTCGGGCGGCCAGCAGCAGCGCTTGTGCATTGCGCGCGCCATTGCGGTGAATCCCGAAATCATCCTGATGGATGAACCCTGTTCAGCATTGGACCCCATAGCGTCGGCGCGCATTGAAGAGCTGATTGATGAAATCCGCCAGAATTACTGCATCATCATCGTCACCCATTCCATGCAGCAGGCGGCGCGGGTTTCGCAGCTCACGGCATTTTTCCATTTGGGCGACCTCGTGGAATTTGGCGATACTGACGACATGTTCACCACACCGCGTGACAAACGCACGCAAGATTACATTACCGGCCGTTTCGGCTAATCGATTTACGGAGACAGCATATGGCCGACCACACAGTTAGATCTTATGATGAAGACCTCAACCAGCTCAAGATGATGGTGGCGCAAATGGGCGGGCTTGCCGAGGAGCAATTGGCCCATGCCATTGATGCGATCGCCAAGCGTGATACCAAGCTTGCCGACCTGGTGATCTCCGCCGACGACAGAATAGATGCTCTTGAACATCAGGTTGAAGAGAAAGCCATTCTCACCATTGCCAAGCGCCAGCCCATGGCGCAGGACTTGCGGCAAATCATGGTGACCATCCGCATTGCCGCCGATCTGGAACGTATTGGTGATTTGGCCAAGAACACCGCCAAGCGCACCCATGCGATTTCCGAACAATTGCCGCGCAAGCTGGTTTCAGGCCTCACCCGCATGGGAAACCTGGCGCAGGAGCAGCTGAAGAATGTTCTTGATGCCTATGCGCAGAATGATGCCGCCAAGGCCATGCTGGTCTGGCGTTCGGACGAGGACATCGATGCATTGTACAATTCAATCTTTCGCGAGCTTCTCACCTACATGATGGAAGACCCGCGCATGATCGGCCCTTGCACCCACCTGCTGTTTGGCACCAAGAACATGGAACGCATTGGCGACCACACCACAAACATTGCCGAAAACATCTATTTCCTCGTGCATGGCAGGGCCATTGCGGAAGAACGGCCAAAAAAGGATTCCACCAGCATCACGAATTTCAATCCGAAGGTGAAAGACTAGTCCAATGTCCGCTTCGATCCTGATTGTAGAAGACGAAGAGCCCATTCAAATTCTGCTCAGCTATAATTTTGAGGCAGAGGGCTACCGGGTGCGGGCAACCGCACAGGGCGAAGATGTGGCGCATCTGGTGGGCGAAGAACGGCCGGACCTTATCGTGCTGGATTGGATGCTGCCTGGAATTTCCGGCATTGAAGTGTGCCGCCTGCTGCGGGCACGGCCCGAAACGCGGGACATTCCGCTGATCATGCTGACAGCGCGCGGGGAAGAAAACGAGCGCGTGCGGGGACTGGCCACAGGTGCTGATGATTACATCGTAAAGCCCTTCTCGGTGCCGGAACTGCTTGCCCGCGTGCGTACAATCCTGCGCCGCGCCAATCCTGATGCGGTGGCAGAAGTCTTGAATGCCGGTGACATCGCACTTGACCGCCGGGCACGGCGGGTGACACGGGCAAAACGCGATATCAATTTGTCGCCAACCGAATTTCGCCTGCTTGAACACCTGATGCAGAATCCGGGTCGCGTCTATTCGCGCTCGCAGCTTCTCGATGCCGTGTGGGGCCGCGATATCTATGTGGACGAGCGTACGGTTGATGTGCATGTGGGGCGCTTGCGCAAATCCCTGCAGCGCGGCCGCGAAACCGACCCCATCCGCACGGTACGCAGCATGGGTTACGCTTTCGACGAACGCTTTGGCGGCGT
>JANMPF010000263.1:0-3392 GCA_031369725.1 Rhodobiaceae bacterium
GGGCAAGGTAAGGGAGGCTCGCATGGGCCGCGTCACCGATCGTTACGGTTTTATTCATGCTCCAGTTTGGATTTGGCGTGAGGTCAAAGGCTCGCCATTCAAGCCACTGGCGGTGCCCGTTCAAGAGATCGCTCAAGGGGGTGCAGGCATTTTGGAAGGCGCTGTCGGGAGTTGCGCCGGTCGATTGCAAGCTGGCCACGACATTGAACTGCTTGCCTTGGCTCACGGCATAGTGGACGACATGGCCACCAGGATAGAGCCACAGGGTGATGACATTTGTTTCAATACTGGAAGGCACGGCATCGATCGGGATGAGTTGGCGAAAGAGCGTGTGGCCCGTGCTGTTGGGTGCAGACCCGGGAAGCATTGCATTGCGGACAATCGAATGTATGCCGTCGGCAGCAAGGATGGCGGGTGCCTTTCGGGTTTCGCCAGATTTTAACGTGAGCGAGGTTTCTGAAATTGAGACGTTTACAACCTCCGCGCCGTTTTGGAGCTGGATATTTGATTGACCTTGCACACAGGCAATGAGGGCATTTTGCAAATCGGTGCGGTGGGCAACGCGGTAAGGTGCGCCAAAGCGCATTTCAAAGGCCTTGCCGAGGATAATGCGTTGCAATGTGTTTCCTGATATTGCGTCGCGGATGTGGATTTCCTCCGGTGAAACGCACGCAGGGGCAACAGCATCCCATGCACCCAAATATTGCAGGGCGCGCACAGCGTTGGGACCGAGCTGCAGTCCGGCTCCAACAGTTTCAAAACGCGCGGCTTTTTCCAGAACCTGTGTGGGCTTGCCGATTTTAGCGAGCCCCAGGGAAACGGCGAGACCGGCGATGCCGCCGCCAACAATCAAAATGGGTGAATCAGCCATCAGCTATCATGGCATGACAGCGCCAAGATTTCATGCGGCGGTTTATGGCTTGCGGGCGACCGGTGTTGGGCTTAGAGCAAGGCCCGTGTTTTAACGGGGATCCATTCATGACCTTTATTTCTGACGCGCTTAACCGCATTCAACCTTCTGCCACCATTGCCATTTCCAACAAGGCCCTGGCTTTGAAAGCCGAGGGCAAGGATATTATCGGTTTGGCTGCAGGCGAGCCGGATTTTGACACGCCGGACAATATCAAGGAAGCCGCCATTGCAGCCATTCGTGCCGGCAAAACCAAATACACGGCGGTTGACGGCATTCCTGAACTGAAGCAGGCAATTTGCGCCAAGTTCAAGCGTGAAAACAAGCTGGATTACAAGTCCTCGCAGGTTTCTGTTGGAACGGGTGGCAAGCAGGTTTTATTCAACGCGCTGATGGCAACGGTGAACCCCGGGGATGAGGTGATCATTCCAGCTCCCTATTGGGTAAGTTATCCTGACATTGTGATGTTGGCAGGGGGCGTGCCGGTTATTGTGCAAACCACTCTGGAACATAATTTCAAAATGCAGGCAGCTGACCTTGAAGGGGCCATTACGCCAAAAACCAAGTGGCTGATTTTGAACTCGCCCTCCAACCCGAGCGGTGCGGCTTATGCCTATGGTGAACTGAAAGCACTGACGGATGTTTTGTTGAGGCATCCACATGTGTGGATTCTCACCGATGATATGTATGAGCATCTGGTTTATGATGATTTTGAATTTTTCACCCCCGTCCAGGTTGAGCCAAAGCTTTATGGCCGCACATTGACAATGAATGGCGTATCAAAAGCCTATTGCATGACCGGATGGCGCATTGGCTATGCGGCGGGGCCGGAAGAATTGATCAAGGCCATGGCAAAGCTGCAATCACAATCGACGTCGAACCCCTCTTCCATTGCCCAATGGGCAGCCGTTGAGGCGCTGAATGGTCCGCAGGATTTTATTGGCGCCAACAACACGGTGTTCAAGGAGCGCCGCGATCTTGTGGTTTCAATGCTCAATCAGGCACGCGGGCTTTCCTGCCCAACGCCTGAGGGCGCATTTTATGTTTATCCCTCGTGTTCAGGTGCCATTGGCAAGATCGCACCTTCCGGCCATGTGATCAAAACCGACGAGGATTTCGTGACGGAACTGCTGGCGGCAGAGGGGGTGGCTGCCGTACATGGCGGTGCCTTTGGCAGTTCACCCTTCTTTCGTATTTCATATGCGACCGCAACTTCAGTTTTGGATGACGCCTGCGTTCGCATTCAACGCTTTTGCGGCAACCTTAAATGAGGAAAAACTGAACCATGTTTGATACTTCCATTCCTTACCTCACACATTATCTCAAGGCGCTTTCGACAATTTTGAAAAAGGCCGAAGCGCATTGCGAGGCCAAGAGAATTGATCCCAACGCACTGCTCAATTTTCGCCTCTATCCCGATATGCTGCCATTCATCCGGCAGGTTTTGATTGCCACAGATTTTGCCAAGGGATGTGGCGCGCGGCTTACCGGCATTGCCATTCCCAGCTTTCCAGATGAGGAAAAGACATTTGCGGAGTTACAGGCGCGCATTGCCAAAACGCTGGATTTTATTGGTGGCCTCAGCCAAGAGCAGTTTGCAGGATCAGCCACGCGCGAAGTGACCATCAAGGTTGGCGGCAAGGACACGACAATGGCGGGTGCGCAATACTATTGCGGTTTTGTCGTGCCGAATTTCTATTTCCATTTGGCGACCGCCTACAACATTCTTCGCCACAATGGCGTTGAACTTGGCAAGGCTGACTTTATGGGGCGGACGTAGTTTTTCCCTTGCCAAAATAGCCGAGCGCCAGAACGAGTGCCACACCGGTTGTGGCTGCCACGTAGTGCAAGCCATGGGGAACCTCGATGCCAAGTTTGGCAAATGCGGCTGTATCGCTGATAATCATTTCGCCGGCAATCCAGCCAAGAAGCGCTGCACCAGCCCAAACAAAAATCGGGTAGCGGGCAATTATGCCGGTGATGATGGACGCACCAACCACGATGAGTGGCACGGAAAGCACCAGACCAAAGATGAACAGCGAGTAATCCTCGCGGGCGATGGCGGCTATGGCCACGACATTGTCGAGGCTCATGACAGCGTCAGCAACCGCAATTGTTCCAACTGCCTGCCAAAGCCTATTCGAGGCGGTGATATTAGGCTCGGCATGCTCCTCGCCACACATCAGTTTAACGGCGATCCAAACCAGCAACAGTCCGCCGAAGGCTTTCAGGAATGGAACACCCAAAACCTGCGTGATGATAAAGGCAAAGATGATTCTCAAGCCAACGGCAGCGCCTGCTCCCAGCAGGATGCCGATGCGACGCTGCTGCTGGGGGAGCGACCGGCATGCCATTGCAATAACCACCGCGTTGTCGCCAGAAAGCAGGAGATCAATCCAAATGATTTGTGCTATGGCCAAAAGGTAAGTTGGTGAAAAGTCCATGAGTCTCCCGAATCGTTTTGTAGAAAGTGGTTGTTTTG
>JANMPF010000326.1:0-1793 GCA_031369725.1 Rhodobiaceae bacterium
ACCTGCCGTGAGCGCGGCCGAAAGGGCTTCAGCTGGAATTTCAATGGTGGCAATATGGAGGATTGGCATGTGCTTGAGGCCACCCTTGATGAGGATCAAGTCGCCGTCTGCCTCACGGATGATGAGATCGTCGCCGTTGACAAGTATGGCATCGATCTGGGTGTTGGGCGGCAGTTCAATTACCTTGCCGGTTTCGGCCGTAAACGTCAATTTCACCGCTGCACCATTGTAGGTAGCAACCTTTTCAATGGCAAAGGCGGCGGGCACCTGACCTGAGACGGGAACGACAGGTGGTGCCGCTGGCGTTGTTGTGGCGGCCTGGGCGGAAGGCGTTATGACCGTTGTGTTTTGCGCCGTCTGGTATGTTTCAGCGCTGCCTGGATAAGTGGTGTCGGTCTGGTGGCTGGTGACTTCTTCGTGGGCACTTGCGTCAAAATCACTGCGATCAACCATGGTACGACTCCAAAATGTAAAACTTGCCAAGCCAAATTAAGCTTTTGTTAATGTGCCACAGGCTGCACATTGAGGGGAGTCTCACGCAGTGGAGATTTGAAAAATTAGATATAAAATATTATATTGTTTATGCTAAATCATTTAACACATGGAATTTTCGGGGGTCGCGAAAGCCTTCAGGATATTTTGAGCATGCAGAAAACCATATATATAATTATAGCTAAAATCCATGAGTGACCACGGCAGCAGAAGCCTCGAAGATGCGATTCTGACCACTCTCAGAATCCTGCAACGAAAAGGCGTCAAAACGGCAATTCGGCTGGAAAACATCTTCTGGTCACAGCTGAAGGACTTTGCCAGGGAAGACAAGGTTTCAACCTCCAAGCTGGCGTTTGATATTCTCGACCGCCACAGGGGTGCCAAAAACAAGACCGCTTTGCTGAGATGCTATTGCCTTGAGCGCGCCCGCATGAAGGCAAGCCTAAAAACCCTGCAAGCCGAGTCATTTGACATGCTTGGGCTGATTGCTGCCTGCCCCACACCGGTTGCGATTATCACGCCGCAACGCAAAATATCAGCCTTCAACCCGGCATTCAGCGAGTTATTGGACGTTTTGCGTGGCGTAACGGGCAAGGGTCAGGCCATTCAGCTTTCGTTCAGCGAACCCTTGCAGAAAATCCAGCGCCTGATGATAGAACAACCAAGGCGAATTTTCGTTTTCCAGATTGGCCTTCAGGTCGGCGATGCCCAGGTGCAATATTTTTTCTGCCGTTTTGCCATGGCAGACATGGCCAAGGCAGAGCAGTCCCTCATCGTACTGTTTTTCGAAGACCGGCAAAATGCCCGCAAGCGTTAGGTCATGTTGACAAATTGTTTCATCCACAAGTGAATTGAGTCGATACGGATGATGGCGACGAGGGCAGCCCTTGATGCGCTTCTCATGGCCAAGATAAACTAGATTTGGCGGGCTCGCAGGGCGGCGCCCTGAGATGGTTCAGAGTGCAAGTAACCCGTGGGTCGGAAAGGTTGTATGGGGCCCTTTGATCGCAATGGGCATCTCTTTTAAGCGCTCAAGGAATTCGAAGACATTGTTCAGAGGTTGTAATTTCAGGAGTTCATCAGGGAGTTCCCAATATTTCGATGCCAACAATTTATCAGCAACATCTTGGGGAAAGCGGCGGCGTATGGGTTTAGCTGGCGCACCTCCGACGATCGAATAATCTTCAACGTTGCGGGTGACAACCGAATTGGCGCCGATGATGGAGCCGGTGCCAATCGTTACTCCTGGCATGATCACTGCCCCGTCACCAATCCACACATCGTGGCCGATAATAGTTTGG
>JANMPF010000340.1:0-6078 GCA_031369725.1 Rhodobiaceae bacterium
AGGCTTTCGCTCTATAATGACATCACGCCAGAGCGCGTCGATGCCAAAACCGCCCTCAATGTCCTGGCGTATTCGCCCTATCCTGATGCTTACCTGCGCGACCTCGCACCTAAAAATCCGGTGTATGCAGCAATGAAGGCCGAGCTTGCGAAGCTTCGCGCAAATAGGTCGCCAACCGCTGAAACGCCGATTGCAGGTGGCAAAACCGTTAAACTTGGCCGTTCCGATCCGCGTCTTGTAAGTGTGCGCCAGCGCATGGTGGCCCTCGGTTTTCTCGACGATTCAACGCTTGTAGACGATGACCTGCTGGATACCGATCTTTCTAACGCCCTGAAAAAATTCCAGGCTTCCGTTCAAATCAAGCAAACCGGTCAGCTTGATGCAGCCACAACAAAGAACCTCAACCGTGACGACAATGGCAAGAATATTCAACGCCTTGTCGATAATATGGAACGGGTGCGCTGGTTGCCGAAGAATTTGGGCAGCAAATATGTTTTTGTGAACCAGGCTGCGTTTGAAGTAAGCGTCATGGACAAAGGCAGTGAGGTTTGGCGCAGCCATGTTATCGTTGGCAAGCCGCTTACCCAAACCGCTGCTTTCCATGACGAAATGGAAACCGTTGTGTTCAATCCGTCCTGGGGTGTGCCGCAGTCCATTATCGTCAATGAATACTTGCGAAAGCTTCGCGACGATCCCAGCTATCTTGACCGTCAGGGCTTCAAGGTCATCAACCAACAGGGCAGGGTTGTGTCGTCAAGTTCGGTCGATTGGTATTCCTACAGCCTCGACTCGCCCTATGGCGTGCAACAACCACCCGGCTCCACCAACGCCCTTGGCGAGCTCAAATTCCTCTTCCCCAACAAGCATGATATTTACATGCATGACACCCCTACCAAGAATCTCTTTGCCGAAACCACCCGGGCGTTCAGTCACGGCTGTGTTCGTGTCGAAAATCCACGGGAATTTGCCGCAATTTTGCTCGGTTGGGAACGCTCCAAGGTTGATGCTGAAACCGACAGTGGCCAAAGCCAGTCTGTGCCATTGCCCCATAAAGTCCCTGTTCACATCACGTATTTTACCGCATGGCCTGATTCTAGCGGAAAAATGATATATTTCAATGACATATATGGCAGGGATGAAGCCATGCAAAAGGCCATTGCCGATAATGCCAGCGCGCGCGACAGTATTTTGGCACAGAAACTCGTGCAAAACTGACGAATCCGGCAGGCTTAAGCGCCTGTTAATCATAATGATTCATTCTAATCCTCGGTTGGGGTCGCCACACGGTGGCCATATTGTTGTCTGAAGTCCAATTAGGGTGTAATGCGTCCAGCAGGTGGATTACATTTGGGCGGAAAATCCAAGGGGAGTCGGGGGGTATCCACCCGGCGTGTGTATGCGTATGAAGTTAAGTGTTCGGGAACCTGGGTATCGTCAGACATTGATTACACGAATGAAAAAGCTCATGGCTTCAGCCGCCATCGTTGCAGCTCTGTCTGCAGGCGTGTGGTCGGGCTTTGGTACGCCGACCATTGCTGCTGGTGAAACCCGCACCATTTCCCTCTACCATGTGCACACCCGCGAAAGCCTCACCGTGACCTACATGGTCAACGGCCGTTATGTTCCTTCCGCCATGAAGCAGATCAACTACCTCTTGCGCGATTGGCGCCGCAATGAGGTGATCACCATCGATCCCAAGACCATCGACCTCGTGTGGGAGCTCCATGCCGATTTGGGCTCGCATGCCCCGGTACATGTCGTTTGCGGCTATCGCTCGGCCCAGACCAATGCCTTCCTGAAACGGGTGGGCCGTAACGTGGCCAGGAAAAGCCAGCACATTCTTGGCAAGGCCATGGATATTTATTTCCCCGATGTTCCCACCAAGACAATTCGCAACAGCGCCCTCGTCCGCCAGATTGGTGGTGTTGGTTACTATCGCAGCGCCGGTGGACCAACCGGTTTCCTGCATGTTGATTCCGGCCACGTCCGCCACTGGGGACCAGCCATTGGTTCCACCGAAATGGCACAAATTTTCCGCAACTCGCGCAAAACCATTGGTGCGCGGTTGACCCACGGTGATGAGGTCATGGTTGCAACCAACACAAAACAATTCGGGCCTTCGGTGTATGACGCTGTCGATGCAAGTACCGATGTGGGCGTAGACGCCGGTGACGAAGAGGATTTGGCAAGCCTCAGCGCCGACGCGAGCCAATCGCCTGACGCGCCAGTTGCAAGCCCGGTTCAAGAAGTTCCAAAGGAAATAGCCCAAGGTTATCCAATTCCAAAGCCCCGGCCAAAGCCTATCGAAGTATTGATGCTGGCCGCTGCCAATATGGATGTGAATATCCAGCCCGCCAACGCCCCGCCGCCAACCGAGGTGAATGGCGCCAAGCCTTCGGTAATTACCAATAGCATTGGCGTTGTCGAAGCAGCTTCCGCCATGACGGAAGTGACACCCCCGACGCAGGCGTCCAACACCTCGGGCAAAGGCAGCTTTGCCGAGGCTTTGCGTAACGGCACGGCCACCGACGCACCGCTCATGAAGCCCTTGATGGCCTCAGCCGCCGGCAGCGACATTAACTGGTGGCCGCAACCCTATATTTTCAATCCGGAACAAACCGTCCGCCGGGACGGAGCACCGCAACAATTTACAACCAATGATAATCCGCTCGTGCCAACTGCCCAAGCCCAGCCTGCACAGGATGCAGCCCCTTTGGCAGCCCCTCGGATCATCTCGGCCTCCATGCAGGAAACAGCATCTGGCAAGGGTGACATGCTGGTGGTCCAGCGCCAGGGCAAGGGCAGCTTGCCATCAACCCTTACGGAACTGCTGCAAGGCCTGCAGAAAGTCGGCGAACTTTAAGGCTTTGGTTCCAAATCCGTCATTCCGGCGAACGCCGGAATCTTTTTGCAGTGTCTATTCGGAACCAGACTCCGGCTTTCGCCGGAGTGACGGGTCTGGGGGGCTAAGCCGCCCGCTCCGCTTCACCCGGCACCATGCCCAGCGCCTGCAGGTACAGCTCCAGCATCGATTCTTCCTCTTCGCGCTCACTGGCGTCCTTCTTGCGTAGGCTGATCACCTTGCGCAAGATCTTGGTGTCAAATCCGTTGCCCTTGGCCTCGGCATAAACTTCCTTGATATCGGCAGCGATGGTTTTCTTTTCTTCTTCCAGGCGCTCAATGCGTTCAACAATGCTTTTCAGCTGCCCTTGGGCGAAACTTGACTTGGTGTTCACAGCTCTCAATACCTTTCAAAAATGTGAGATGTTACTTCTGGAATTTGGCTTTCCACTCGTCCTGCGGCATGCCGTAGACCATGGTGCGCGCCTCCTCCCTGGAGACGTGAAGCCCCCTGGAGTGTGCCGCATCTTCAAACCAATTGGACAGGCAGTTGCGGCAAAACCCTGCGAGGTTCATCATGTCGATGTTTTGCACGTCCGTGCGTTCGCGCAAATGCTGCAAAAGCCTGCGGTAAGCCGCAGCTTCCAGCTCGGTTTGGGTTTTTTCATCATGTGTCATGGCCATAATAACGCCTTTCATAGTGGCTTATTTCCAGCTTACCAGTGGTTACAGGGCCTCATCCACACCTGATTTGTTAAATTGCGGGAACATGCTATAGGCTGGCCCAAACCAATGGCTGTGTGCGGCTTGTTCACACTTGCATGTACCTGACCTAAAAGGAATGTTATGAACGATTCGGGATTTGTGTTGGGAGGCCAAGGGATGGTTCGAGCATTCGCCGCAAGCTTAAGCGCTTTGGTGCTTTTGGGCTTTGCCGGAAGTCCGGCGCGTGCCGATCTCAAACTTTGCAACAATACCGCAAGCCGCGTGGGCGTGGCCATAGGTTACAAGGACAAGGATGGCTGGGCCAGTGAAGGCTGGTGGACAGCTGAACCGCAGAAATGCCTCACCCTGCTCAAGGGGGCTCTCATTGCGCGCTATTATTATGTTTACGCCGTCGATTACGACAAGGGTGGCTCGTGGGGCGGCAAATCCATGATGTGCATCCGCGACAAGATTTTCACCATTCGTGGCATGGATAATTGCGCCGAGCGCAGCTACCAGAAAACCGGCTTCTTCGAAGTCGACACGGGTGAGGAATCCGACTGGACAATTTCATTGTCCGGCGAAAAGACCACCCAGGGAAAATAGTTAGAAGTGCGCAGAAACCGTAAAGTAAAAATCCTCGCAACCCTCGGGCCTGCGTCGTCCACCCCCGACATGATCGAGAAGCTTTTTGTGGCGGGCGTTGACGTGTTCCGCATCAACATGAGCCACACCAATCACCAGATGTTGGCCGAGTTGCATGGCCACATCCGCAATGTTGAAGCCAAAATGAAGCGCCCCATTGGCATTCTCGTCGATTTGCAAGGCCCTAAAATCCGCATTGGCACGTTCAGGGAAAAAGAGGTTGTCATCAAGGCGGGCGACAGCTTTTTTTTCGATACCGATACAACCCCAGGCGACGACAAGCGGGTTTACCTGCCTCACCCTGAAATCTTTGCCTCCGTAAAAGTTGGCGATTTCCTGTTGTTGAATGATGGCCGCTTGCGGGTGGAAATAACCAGCGTTAGCCCGGATAAAATAGACACCACCATTATTTTTGGCGGCACCCTTTCAAACCGCAAGGGCGTGAACCTTCCCAACACCCTGTTGCCCATCCCTGCCCTTACCGAAAAAGACCGCGCTGATCTTGAGGCGGCAGCAAGCATCGGGGTGGACTGGATAGCACTTTCCTTCGTGCAGCGCCCTGAAGATGTGATGGAAGCCAGCGAATTGATCAAGGGCCGCGCCGGCGTCATGGCGAAAATTGAAAAGCCTTCCGCCCTTCTCTGCCTTGATGACATTTTGAAAAATTGCGATGGCATCATGGTGGCCCGCGGCGACTTGGGCGTGGAGCTTCCACTTGAAACAGTACCCGCCCGCCAAAAGCAATTGACCAGGGCCGCCCGCCGCGCCGGAAAGCCCGTGGTTGTGGCAACCCAAATGCTCGAGTCCATGATTGTCGAGCCCGTGCCAACCCGCGCTGAGGTGTCCGACGTGGCAACCGCGGTTTATGAAGGTGCTGACGCCATCATGCTGTCAGCCGAAAGTGCGGCTGGTGCATGGCCCGAAAAGGCCGTGGCGACCATGGACAAGATCGCGCAATCGGCTGAAAACGACAGTTTTTACCGGGGCATCATGAATGCCCAGCGCAACGACCCGCAGCCCACCACAGCCGATGCCATTTCTGCAGCCGCCCGCTCGATCTCCGAAACACTGCAGGTGGCAGCCATCGTGAGCTACACCGAATCTGGCTCAACCGCCATGCGCGTTGCCCGCGAGCGGCCCAATGTGCCGATCATCACGCTCACCCCAATTGCCGCAACCGCGCGCCGCCTGGCACTTGCCTGGGGCCAGCATTGCGTGCTCACACCCAATGCCGATGATCTTGAGCACATGATCGACACAGCCTGCCAGTTTGCATCTTCTGAAGGTTTTGCTGAGGATGGCCAACGCATCATCATTACCGTTGGCGTGCCACTGGGTGCGGTTGGTGCCACCAACATGCTGCGCGTGGCTGAAGTCAAGAAAAAATCCTAAAGTGCGCGCTGGCGTTTTTCCAGTTCATGAATGGCGTTTTTGACGGCTGACATATTTGGATTGATTTTCAGCGCTTCCCTGAACGCATCCAAGGCATCACCCCATTTCTCCTGGGCCTGGTAAATCATGCCCCGACCTGACAGCGCGCCGAAATGCCGGGGTTCCAGATCCAGAACCTTGTCAATATCAGCCAGTGACTCGTCATAGCGGCCAATCATGTAGTTCAAGGTCGCCCGCTTGTTCCACGCTTCGGCATAGTCTGGGTAAATCTTGATGACCCGGTTCAGGATATTGAAGGAAGACTTGTTGTCACCCGAATTCATGGCAACCACGGCCTGGTTCAGCAACACATCCGCCGTAACCGAATCCGATTGCGACCACATTTCCCAGATTTTCTGTTCGGTAAGCTTTGCATCATCCTCGCTTGATGCCCTTTGCAGCCTGGCAAACAGGCGATCAAGCGTGTCGTCGCGCAATTGATGGGGCGTTAATTTA
>JANMPF010000383.1:0-2454 GCA_031369725.1 Rhodobiaceae bacterium
CTGGTTGTATGAATGGTGGGAGATGAGAGACTCGAACTCCCGACATCTTCGGTGTAAACGAAGCGCTCTACCAACTGAGCTAATCTCCCGATGGGCGTTTCATAGCCAGATGATTTGGCCTTTGCAAGGCATAAAAGGGCCACGTTGTCTCTGGTAACGCGCGTGGCCGTTTGCCCGTCTCACAATCAATTGGGTTGCCCTTTTTCCTGATCCCTGCCTATGTTTTGGAACGGGGGTCTATTCAGGGAAAGACACCCCCAGTCATGTTTGTCTCGTTTTTTCCGGCCCCCCGGTTGTTCTTCTGGTCCGCGGCAATCTGGTCGCTGCTTGCCGTCTTGTTGTGGTTCTTTTTTGCCAGTTCTTGGGGCGCTTTCATCGGGCTTGAAAACCCGCCGGCGGATGCTGGCCCCATCATTGGTGTATCGGTTTTCTGGTCAAAACCATTCCTGTGGTTCTACATTTATTATACCGTGATTGTTGGGGCATTTGCAGCATTTTGGTACATGTTTGCCCCGCATCCGTGGTTTTCCTGGTCGGTCCTGGGGTCAGCGCTGATCATTTTCACGACCTATTTTCAAGTCGAAGTCAGTGTCGCCATCAACGACTGGTACGGGCCCTTCTATGATCTCATTCAGGCAGCCCTTGCCAAGTCACGGCCGGTAACACTTGCGGAATTCTTCGGTTATCTCCTGAGCTTTGCAGGCATTGCACTGGTGGCCGTAATCATTGGCGTGATCACGCGGTTTTTCATTAGCCACTATGTGTTCCGCTGGCGCACCGCCATGAACAGCTATTACATGGAACACTGGCCACAACTGCGCAGAGTTGAAGGTGCCGCCCAGCGGGTGCAGGAAGACACCATGCGCTTTGCCACCAATACGGAGGATTTGGGGGTAAGTTTCATCGGCTCGGTGATGACGCTGATTGCGTTCCTACCGGTTTTGCTCCGGCTTTCGGCTGATATCACGGAACTGCCATTTTTGGGGCATGTGCCCTATCCCCTTGTTGTGGTGGCAATTGCCTGGTCAGCCTTCGGCACGGGCTTTTTGGCACTCATTGGCGTTAAACTTCCCGGACTGCAATTTCGCAACCAGCGCGTTGAAGCGGCCTATCGGAAGGAACTGGTTTACGGCGAGGATGACGCAGACCGGGCCCTTCCACCCAACATGGCAGAGCTGTTTGCCAACGTGCGCAAGAATTATTTCCGGCTGTATTTCAACTACATGTATTTCAATGTGGGCCGGATTATCTATCTTCAAACCGACAACATATTTCCCTATCTCGTGCTCGCCCCTACGATCGTTGCGGGCAAGATCACCCTGGGTGCGATGAACCAGATCCTTAACGCATTCGATCAGGTCCGCAGCTCGTTTCAATATCTGGTCAATTCATGGATCGACATCGTTGAACTGATTTCGATTTACAAGCGCTTACGGGGGTTCGAGGCCACCATCAGGGGAGAAGCTTTGCCCAGGATTGAACAGGATCTGGTGTCTCCGCAGCCGGGCTAGTTTCAACACTCAAAGACCCCGTGCGATTCTGAGGGCGCACGGGGCAGTTATGGTTTAAAAATGCCGTCAGATATTAGCTGTTCACCGCCTCCTTGAGTAGTTTGCCCGCTTTGAACTTCGCCCGCTTTGAGGCGGGTAATTTGATGGGTTTTCCGGTTTGCGGGTTGCGCGCTTCGCCAGCCTTGCGGCGCGTTACGGTAAAGATTCCAAAGCCAATCAGGCGCACATCGTCGCCCTGGCGGAGCGCCTTCATGATGTTCTCGATGGTGGCTTCCACGGCCTCGCCAGCTTCACCCCGCGTCAACCGCGTGTCTTTGGCGACTTTGGCAATCAGTTCGTTCTTGTTCATCTTCGCGCTCCCAGCAATCTAAGGGGGAAGAAACACTACACACTGGATAGCCGTAGCAACAGGAAACGACAAAACCAGTGAGATTCGCAAGGGCAGGACATAGAAAAATTTATTTGAGAGTCAGATCAATAGCTTATGGCCACCACCCAAAAAGAACAGGCGGAGAACCGATGCTCCGCCTGCTGATTATTTGAAAAAGTGATTCGGATCTAATGGGCCCTTGCACCCTCGCCGGCTTTTTCGGCCAGGGCCCGTGCGGCTGCGGCGGCCTCTTCTGCCACTTCATCCCACACGATTGGCTCTGGCAAGCGCACCAGCGCGTGCTTGAGGGCATCGTCCATCATGGCCACCGGAATGATTTCCATGCCTTGCGTGACCGATGCAGGAATATCTGCAAGGTCCTTCATGTTTTCCTCGGGAATCATAACCTTCTTGATTCCGCCACGCAGGGCTGCCAGCAGTTTCTCCTTCAAGCCGCCGATGGGCAACACGCGGCCACGCAAGGTGATTTCACCCGTCATGGCAACGTCTCTGCGAACCGGAATGCCTGTCATCACCGATACAATCGCGGTGACCATGGCGATACCGGCTGAC
>JANMPF010000391.1:0-9824 GCA_031369725.1 Rhodobiaceae bacterium
GCGCTGGCGGTAAAAAGCGTCTTGAGCATGTCGTATGGCTCCCGGTTAGGCGACGAGACCCTTGTATGTGGCCAAGGATTGCGGCGAGGTTTGGGCGGATTACCTGAAGGGTGGTTCGTCGAAACTCCTGAGTTTGCGTGAATGCAGCTGGCTGAGTTCACCGCGCACCCTGTCCAACGCGGCAATGCCGATCATGAGATGCTCGCTCACGGCGCGGTCGTAGAATGCGTTGGCAGCACCAGGGAGTTTAATTTCGCCGTGCAGGGGCTTGTCTGACACACAGAGCAAAGTTCCGTAAGGCACGCGGAAGCGGTAGCCTTGGGCGGCGACAGTGCCGGATTCCATATCAACGGCAATGGCGCGGGAGAGGTTGATGCGCTTGCGTTCAAGGCTCCAGCGGAGTTCCCAGTTACGGTCGTCATATGTCACCACGGTTCCGGTGCGCAGCCGGGCTTTCAGGGCATCACCGCTTTCACCGGTTACGGCGGCTGCTGCATCTTGGAGGGCGACTTGCACTTCAGCGAGTGCCGGAATGGGAATCGCAGGGGGTACAACGGCATCAAGAATTTTGTCTTCGCGCAGGTAGCCATGGGCCAACACATAATCACCAATGCGCTGTGACTGGCGCAAGCCGCCGCAATGGCCGATCATCAGCCAGCAATGGGGGCGCATCACAGCCAGATGGTCCGTCATGTTTTTGGCATTCGACGGGCCGACACCGATGTTTACAAGGGTTACGCCACCGCCCAAGCCGTCCTTCCTTTTCAAGTGGTAGGCCGGCATTTGGAAACGGTGCCAAATGGAGCCCTTGATGATTATATCGATTGCGGGCCTTTCCATGCCGCGCAAGATGATGCCACCACCGGGAATGTGGAGAGACTCATAGGGACTGTCCTGGTTTAACTGTTTGATGCCCCAGGCAATGAACTGATCGACATAGCGGTGATAGTTGGTGAGAAGTATCCATGGTTGAACATCGCGCCAATGGGTTCCGGTATAATGCTGCAGGCGTTTCAAGGAATAGTCCACGCGCACCGCATCGAACATGGCAAGCGGCAAGGTATGACCAGGGGTTTGGTCCCACTGGCCATCGGCAATTTCGTCACCCACCAGTGCCAGGCGTGGAACCGGAAAGTGCAGTGCGAGTTCGGCAGCCGTGGTGCCTTCGCCACCCAAATCATCGCCCCGGTCGAGCACGTAAGGGTAGGGAATTTCCTGATCAGAGATGCCCACCTCAATGGTTGCTGCATAATCCTTGACGAGAAACGTGAGTTGGTCAGTGAGATAGCGGCGGAAATGGGCGGGCTGGGTGACGGTTGTCACATAGGTGCCGGAACCCTGGAATTTTGCAAAGGCCCGGGCAATATTGGGCTGCACACCATGGGCTTCATAAATGACGCACAATTGCGGATAGCAGAATGACCGGCGCTCCTCGGGGCTCGGCGGTTGCCGGGTTTTGAAATAGCGGTCCAGGCAGGATTTGAGGCTGGCCGTTGCCTTGGCATGAAGAGCCACAAGCTGGTCAACGGCGGATTGGGGGGAGAGATTCTGAGTCAACATCATTGGCCTTATACCATGGGATGGGCAAGGGATGGAACCACCGCCGGAAGTTTACAAATTTGTATGCCAACGAACAAGGTTTCGTATGGTGACTCATCTATGAGCTTGGCCACCGGGCTTGGTGAATTCAATCGCAAGGCCCCAAGCATTTCGGAGAATTCCCCATGAAGAAGTTTATATTCGCTGCCGCATTTGCCGCTTTCAGCAGCGGCAGCTTTTCCCCACTTGTGAGGGCAGAGTCGCCTCCTTGTGAAGACATGTTGAAGACGCTTGATGAGGCAATCAAGACAGCCAAACTGAGCGACGCAGACATGAAATCCGTAACCGACCTCAAGGCCAAAGCTGAGGAGCGCTGCACCGCTGAAGACGACAAGCGCAGTGACGGGTTTGTGACCGATGCCATGAAGATCATGGGCAAGTAAGCAAGGAGCACGTGGACCTTCGACTTCCGGGAGAATAACATGCAATCGACTTTCAATCGCGTGCCGAAGGTTACTTTTGATTTTTGGCTGATCAAGCTCATGGCAGTGACCATGGGTGAAACGGCGGCAGATTATCTTGCCGTAAACATGGGGCTTGGCCTTACCGCCACGGCGCTGCTGATGAGTGGCGTACTCGCAGTTGCCTTGTTGTTTCAATTCATGCAGAAGAAATATGTGCCCGCACCCTATTGGGCAGCGGTGGTCTTGATCAGCATTGTGGGTACGCTGATTACGGATTGCCTGATTGACATATTCGGTGTTCCGCTCACAACGACTACCACGGTTTTCACCATTGTTCTGGCCGCCACCTTTGCCATTTGGTACGGGGTGGAAAAGACGCTTTCAATTCATTCCATTTTCACCACCCGGCGCGAGATCTTTTATTGGCTGGCAATACTGTTTACATTCTCCTTGGGAACGGCGGCGGGTGATTTGGTGGCCGAACATTTTGAGCTTGGCTATTTGACCACGGGGCTGCTGTTTTTGGGTATCATTGCCGGGTTTGCTTTCGGCTACTATGGACTCAAGTTGAATGGCATTCTGATGTTTTGGCTGGCTTACATTTTTACCCGGCCTTTAGGGGCTTCATTTGGCGATTTGCTTGCGCAGCCGCGTGAGTATGGCGGATTGGGTTTTGGCACCATCATCACCAGTGCACTTTTTCTTGGTGCCATCGTTGCCATCGTCTCCTACATGTCGGTCACCCACGAAGGCGAGGAAATGACTGCAGGTGCCAAGAGTTGAACTTCCGCTAAGTGGCCTCCGGAAATGTGAGAACCACTTTCAAGCCAGGCGAATTGTCTTGCAGTTCAATGGCTATGCCGTGGAGGGATGCAATAGCCGCGACGAGCGCCAGACCCAAGCCGTTGCCGGGGGTGGAGCGGCTGACATCCAACCGGTAGAACCGCCCAAACACTTTTTGGCGTTCATTTAAGGGAATACCCGGGCCGGAATCGCCAAGTATGGCGCGAGGTCCGTTTGCATCCCTGTCGAGAACAAGGGCGATTGCGGTTTTGGGTGGCGTGTGATGCAGGGCATTTTCCAAGAGGTTTACAAGCATTTGCGTGAGCAATTCACGGTCACCAAAGGTGCCAATATCTTGTGCGACAGAAACAGTCAGTTGTTTTTGCCGATCTTCGGCCACAGCCTTGTAAGTCTCGGCGACCTGTTCAAAAATTCCGCTGAGGTCGATTTGCCTGAAGCCTGACCGACGGGTTCCAGATTCGATTTGGGCAATGCGGAGCAGGGCGGAGAATGTCGCGAGGAGCTGGTCTGATTCCACGATGGCGGCTTCCAACGCCTTCCTCAATATTGAACCATCGTTTTGCAGACGAGCTTCCTCAAGGCCCTGACGCAAGCGGCTGAGAGGGGAGCGCAAATCATGGGCAATGCTGGTGCTCACCTGTTTTAGGCTTTCCAGCAGGGCCTGATTGCTGTCAAAAAGCCGGTTCAAGTTCGCAGACAGCCTGTCGATTTCGTCCGACGTGCCGCGCACGGGGATACGCTGCTTCAGATTGCCATCAATAATGGAAAGGCTGGTTGTGTTGATTGCATCAATACGGCGGAGAAAGTCTTGGCTCACGATGATGCCTGCGAGGGCTGCGAGAAGAAACGAGAGTCCGGCTGACCATGCGAAGGAATTGATGATGACTTCCTGGGCGGACAACACGCGGTAAGCGTCCTGTCCGGTAAGCAGAAACGAACCGTCGGCAAGATGCACACCCTGGCCCCACAGCTGGTGGTCCGCGTCGGCAAGGCTTTCGGATTTGGCAATTTCGGGTCCGTCGAGCGGGATTTCCTGCCAGCCATCACGCGTGACAATGTTCGCAAGATTGCCTGCAAGCTTTTTCCCTTGGGCATCCGCCAGAAAATAATAGGCAGTTGAACCGCTAACGGGCTGAATGCGCTCATTGATGTCTTGTATGATGGTGTCCAGACCATCTGCCCCAGCCTCGACAGTCAAGGCGTGCAAATCACTTTGAACTTCAGTTCGAATTTGCTCACGCAGGGCTTTTGTTGCGGTCAAATAGGTGATTGAAAGCAGGATGCCAAAACCTAGGGCGAAGACACCACCATAGAGTGCGCTAAGGCGGAAGCTTGTGGTTTTGAATAGCCTGTTATTCAGCACGGAGACTATAACCTGCACCGCGGACTGTCTTTAGCAGCTCAGTGTCAAATCCCTTGTCGATTTTTGCGCGTAGCCGGCTGATGTGGGTTTCGACAACGCTGGTTTGCGGATCGAAATGAAAATCCCAGACATGCTCCAGCAGCATTGTACGGGTAACGACACGGCCATCGCTGCGCATAAGATATTCGAGGAGTTTGAACTCCTGGGGCTGGAGGTCTATTGGCCTCCCAGCCCGCGTTACAACCCGTTTGAGCAAATCCATGGCGAGATCGCCGATCTGAAGAGTGGTTTGAACATCACTGACTGGTGGACGTCGCACTAGTGCACCCAGGCGGGCGAGCAGCTCGGCAAAGGCAAAGGGTTTGACCAAATAATCATCGGCACCAGCCTCCAAACCTTCCACGCGGTCATCAATGCCAGCCATCGTAGTGAGGAAAAGGGCAGGCACGTGGTTTGCAGTGGCGCGCAACATTTTCACGATGCTCAAGCCATCGAGCCCAGGCAACATGCGGTCAATGATTGCGGCATCGTATTTTCCGCTGGCGGCCAAAAACAGACCATCCTTGCCGTTTTCGGCCCGGTCAACCACATGACCATGCTCGGTGAGCCCACGCTGAATGAAGTCAGCCATGCGGGTATCATCTTCAATCAGGAGCAATTTCACGATTTACATAACACAGCGGCAAATTTCGGGTTTAGAAGGACTGGAATGGGGATTTCGGTCGATATCATTCATCCATACTATATTGAGATGCTACCGTGTGGCCAGCGCATAGATGATGCGCTGATCGTGAAATTTATTTTAGTTTCCAGTCAGGGCAGCTTGCGCCAATACAGCGACGGGTTTTTTGCTGGTTTTCGTCTATTATCATCAGGCTGCGCCAGGATTACAGGTTTCGGGACATAACAGATGCGAAAATTGCTAGTTGCGGTGTTGGTAATCGTGGTGTTGGCAGCAGGTGCTTTGGCTGCCTTGCCAAATTTGCGTGCCACCGTGCAGCCCTACGCGCCGCAGGCCTTGCAAGGGTGGCTTGGTACATTACCCCAAACTGCGCAAGGCGGAATCCCAGACGCAACGACGGATGCTTCCGCAGGTGGGGGGCAGAACCGGCGGCGCGGCGATGGCGGACCGATTGCGGTTTCCGTTGCAACAGCCAAGGAGACCCGTTTTGCAATCATCGAGCGCACCTACGGCATCGTGCAGTCACCTGCGACCATTGAAATCAATGCGCGGATTGCAAGCCAGATCATGCAAGTATTGGTCAAAGGCGGACAAGTGGTGAAAGCGGGTGACCTGCTGGTCACACTTGATGACCGGTTGCTTCAGGCACAACTGGAAAAGGACCAGGCAAGCCTTTTGAAAGACCAGGTGCTGGCCGACAGCGCTAACCTGGACATGCAACGGGCGCAGGAGCTGTTTAACAAGAAGTCGGGAACGCAACAGGCCTATGAACAGGCGTTGGCTTCACTGAAGTCGTTGCAGGCGGCTGTTGCCGCCGACCAGGCGGCTGTCGACTCCGATAAGGTGCAATTGACGTTCACCCAAATTACCGCTCCCATCGATGGGCGGCTTGGAGCGGTTCAGGCGAGTGTCGGAAATCTGGTCAGTTCTTCCTCCAGCGGCACGGCCAGCAATTTAATGACAATTACACAAATGTCGCCGCTGAAAGTGTCGTTCAGTTTGCCCGAACGCAATCTTGCCGACATTCGCACGTCGCTTTCTACCCAGGTGCCCATCACCGTGCGGGCTTACAAGAGTGCCACACGCGAGATGCTTGATTCCGGGATGCTGGACTTTATTGATTCAGCCATCAACACAACATCTGGCACGATTGCCATGAGCGCGACCCTTGCCAACACCAAGCTTGACCTATGGCCTGGGCAATATGTGGACGTTGAGATTGAACATGGGGCCCTGGCGAATGCAGTTGTAGTGCCAACGGTTGCCATTCAGCCGGGGCAGGCGGGCTCATTTGTGTGGGTGGTGAAGGATGGAAAAAGCATTGAGGCGCGTCCCGTGACTATTGCCCGTGCAGACGGGGAAACCTCTGCCATAGCTTCCGGCTTGCAAGCGGGCGATCAGGTGGTGATCGAGGGGCAGTTGAAACTGAAGCCGGGTGTTGTGGTGAGCACTGGTGGGGAGCAAACTTCGGGCCAGGGTGCCGCACCGGATGGCACAACGCAGAAGAAAAAAACAACGCCATGAATATTTCAGAGTTTTGCATCAGGCGACCGGTTGCCACCATATTGATGTCGCTTGCCGTGTTGGCTGCCGGATTCTTTGCGTGGCGATCACTGCCTGTTGCCGCCTTGCCACGGGCTGAATTTCCGGTGGTGAATGTTTCCGCCAACCTTCCGGGCGCATCACCTGACATCATGGCAAAATCTGTCGCAACGCCGCTCATCAAGCAATTTGCCACGATTGCGGGCATCGACAGCATTTCAACCTCGAACTCGCTGGGCTCCACATCCATTGCCATCCAGTTTTCGCTGAACCGCAACATTGATGCAGCGGCAGCCGATGTACAGGCTGCAATCGCCCGGGCCCAGCGGGCCCTGCCAGACGACATGACATCTCCCCCGAGCTACCGCAAGGTAAACCCGGCTGATGCCCCCATCATGCTGTTGGCGTTGAAAAGCGATACGGTACCGCTCACCACGCTGGATGATTTTGCCCAGCAGGTTATTTCGCCGACACTTTCCACCATCAATGGGGTGGCGCAGGTTTCCATTTTTGGCAGCCAGCAGTATGCGGTTCGCATTCAAATCGACCCAACCGAGCTTGCGGCGCGAGGCATTTCGGTTGCCCAATTGCAGACGGCCATTGGGGCTGCCAACAAGAACAAGCCGCTTGGCACATTGGAAAACGACAAGCAGCAACTCACACTGGTTGCCAACACCCAACTCGACAATGCGGGCGACTTTGCCAACCTGATTGTTGACAAGCGGGATGGCCACCCTGTGCGGCTGGGCGACATAACGCGGGTGATTGATTCGGTTGCCAACCGGCAGAATGCAAGCTGGAGTGACGGCACGCGCGCCATTGTGCTGGCGGTGCAGCGGCAGCCGGATGCCAACACCGTTGAGGTTGTTGACCAGGTGAAGGCGATGATCCCGGGCTTTGCGCAGCAACTTCCGGCAGCGGCCAGCATAGCACTGCTCAATGATCGTGCTGCTTCCATAAAACAGTCTGTTCATGATGTTGAGTTCACCCTGCTTTTGACCATCGGACTGGTTATTCTTGTCATTTTCATTTTCGTGCGCCGCCTGTGGGCAACGCTCATCCCGGCGTTGGCAGTGCCAATATCACTGATTGGCACGCTCGGCGTGATGTATGTGCTGGGGTTTTCAATCGACAATATTTCGCTGATGGGGCTTACGCTTTCGGTGGGGCTGGTGGTTGATGACGCCATTGTGATGCTGGAGAATATTGTGCGTCACATGGAAGAAGAGGGGATGGGTTCGTTTGAAGCAGCGCTTGCCGGTTCGCGCGAAATCGGGTTCACCATTGTGTCGATTTCGGTTTCGCTGGTTGCCGTATTTATCCCGGTGTTGGTCATGGGTGGCGTGATCGGGCGCATATTCAATGAATTTGCCGTGGTGGTGACGATTTCCATTCTTATCTCGATGTTTGTTTCCTTGACATTGACGCCGATGCTGGCGTCGCGCGTGCTAGGTGGTAGCGATACCTATTCGCACGAACGCAAAGGCATCAGTGGAAGTCTGGAGAGGGGGTTTGACGCGGTCATCCGGGGCTATGGGCGGGTGCTTGACCTTTGCATTCGCTTCAGTCTCGTTATTTTGGTGGTGTTTCTTGCAACGATTGGTCTTTCGGTGCACCTGTTCACCAGTATTCCAAAAGGATTTTTCCCGCAGGAAGATATTGGGCAATTGCAGGTTTCAACACAGGCGCGGCTGGATATTTCGTTTGAGGCGATGTTGGCGCTGCAACAACAGGTGGCTGATGTTTTCGCCAAGTCGCCCTATGTGGCCCACGTGGCAAGCTCGACTGGTGGCGGCGGCGGGGCGATGAACTCCGGCCGCCTGTTTATTGAACTCAAGCCCAAAACCCAACGTCCGCCCCTACAGAAGGTGCTTGCCGACTTGCGGCGGCAGCTTAGCCCGATTGCCGGCATCAGCGCCTTCATTACACCTACGCAGAACCTTTCAGTGGGGGCGCGGAACTCCGCCAGCCAATATCAAATCGTGGTGCAATCCATTGACAAGGCATTGATGAACACGTGGGCGCAAAAACTGAATGATGCCCTGGTGGCTGACCGCGGTTTTTTTGCCGAGGTGAGCTCCGACCTGCAAAACAATTCGCTGCAGGCGCGATTGGTGGTTGACCGCGACAAGGCACTTTCGCTTGGCATATCGTCGGATACCTTGCGATCGGTCCTATACAGCACGTTTGGTTCGCAGCAGGTTGCCACCATCTACCGGTCGACCGACAGCTATGACGTGATCATGGAGCTCGACCCCAGCATTGACTGGACACCAGAGCGGCTTGCGGCAATCGAAGTGAATGGTGCTGATGGTTCGCAAATCCCGATTGGTTCATTCACCCATGTTGAGAACGTGGCAGGCGAACTTACGGTGAACCAGCTTGGGCAATTGCCAGCCGTTACAATTTCTTACGCGTTGCCCGAGGGTGTTTCACTGGGCACCACAATTGGCGAGCTGGACAAGGTGAAGGCCGACATCGGCTTGCCCAATCTGGTGACCACAAATTACTATGGCTCGGCCAAGACCTTTCAGGATTCGACAGCCAATCAAGGCTTTTTGATCTTTGGCGCAATACTGACAATCTATATTGTGCTGGGCATTCTCTATGAAAGTTTCATTCACCCGCTGACAATTCTGTCAGGCTTGCCGGCTGCGGCTGCAGGTGCATTGCTCACGCTGAATATTTTCGGATTCGACTTGTCCATCATTGCGGTCATTGGACTTCTCATGCTGATTGGCATTGTGAAGAAAAATGCCATCATGATGGTGGATGTGGCGCTCAGCCTGGCGCGTGAAGGCATGGAACCGGAAGCCGCCATCAAGCGGGCCTGTCTTATGCGGTTCAGGCCCATCATGATGACAACACTTGCAGCCCTCATGGGTACCTTGCCGATAGCGCTTGGGGCAGGTGCCAGTGCCGAACTCAGGCAGCCGCTCGGTGTGGCCGTTGTTGGCGGCCTCGTGGTGTCGCAAACGCTGACACTTTTCGTGACGCCGGTGCTCTATCTCTACATGGAAAGGCTATCGCGGTTTGGCAAACGGCTTTTTGGCCTTGCAAAAGCACGAGGTGCTGAATCTGCTCCGCGTTGAATCTGGCAGGTTGCTGCGGCTGTTGCATTCCTTCACCCGGTACATGACTATAGCCAACGCAAATAATTTCCTGTAGCCACTGCCGCCACGTGGGGGCCTGTAGCTCAATGGTTAGAGCTGACGGCTCATAACCGTCTGGTTCCGGGTTCAAGTCCTGGCGGGCCCACCACGTTTTCCTTCATTTTTGGGTGCGATTTAACCGGTTGACGGGCGCATATCATAATTTGACAAAGGCGGCGGGAAGGGCTGTCTTTATTGTCATTGTTTTGAGGTGTTTGCGATGAAGACGGGATTTAACCTGCTGCTGTGGACGGCCCATGTGACGGCGGAGCACACGG
>JANMPF010000399.1:0-2734 GCA_031369725.1 Rhodobiaceae bacterium
ATCATCCTGCCGGTTGGGGTTGATCACGGCGTATGCCTGGGGGAGAAACTCACCCGCCTGGTGATGGTCAATGATAATTGTCGTGAACCCAAGTTCGGCCGCGTGGGCAAGCGGGTCATGGGCGAGCACACCGCAGTCAAGTGTGAGGAGCAATTCACAGCCCTGCTGCTTCAGGGACTGTACCGCGTATTCACTGGGACCATAACCTTCGGTCAAACGATCGGGCACATGAATGGTGGCACCGGAGCCAACACATTCAAGAAACAATTTGAAGATTGCGGCGGAGGATACGCCATCAACATCATAGTCGGTAATGATGCCTATTCTGGTTTTAGCTATGACGGCATCGGCGATGCGTTGTGCGCCTTTTTCCATGTCACGCAAGGCTTGGGGTTGCGGCATGAGATTGCGCAGGGTTGGATTGAGGAAGGCTTCAGCTTCATCAAGTGCCACACCGCGGGCTGCCATGACGCGGCCGAGGATCTCGGGCAATTCGTGACGTTGGGAAATCGCCTCGGCAAGGCGTTCATCAACAAGCCGCGGCACCCAGCGTCTGCCTGATACGGAACGGTTGACATCAAGGAAGTTTCGCGTTGTCACAGACGCTCGATGCGGATAAGGCGGGGCTTGGAGGCGACATGACCATCTTTCTCTATCTTGGCTACTGCATTGCGGATAGCGGTGTCCAGTGTGTCATGGGTGATGAGAATGAAAATTGCGGTGGCGCGCGGCGTATCCTTTTCCTGCTTGCCGCGCTGCACGATGCTTTCAATGGAGATTTCTTCATCGGCCAAAATGCGTGCGATCGAGGCTACTGCACCAGGACGGTCCACCAGTTCAAGGGCGACGTAATAGCCGCCTTCATGAGCCTTGTTTGGTGCCTGTTTATAGGGCTTTAATTTGGACGCCGGAATGCCGAAGGCCGGACGGCGATTGCCACGGGCAATATCGACGATGTCTGACAATACGGCAGATGCTGTTGGATGAGCGCCCGCCCCCCTTCCTTCCAGCATGAGGTCGCCAACGAAATCGCCTTTCACCACCATGGCGTTGAACACGCCATCGGTATCGGACACGGGCGAACCCTTGGGAACGAGGGTTGGGTGCACACGTTGTTCAACCCCTTCATCGTGCAGCACGGCCACGCCCAACAATTTTATCTTGTAACCCATGTCGCTGGCATTGCGGATATCGTCCAGGGTAATCGCTTCAATACCTTCAATCTCAATGGCCTTGAGATTAACTTCAGTTCCGAAAGCCAGCGATGTGACCACTGCGAGCTTGTGGGCGGTATCGAAGCCGCCGATATCGAATGTGGGATCTGTTTCAGCGTAACCCAAATCCTGGGCTTCCTTCAAAACGGAATTGAAGGTGCGGCCTTCGTTGGCCATCTTGGTGAGAACGTAATTGCAGGTGCCATTCATGATACCAAACAGCTTGGTGACGCGGTTGCCGATAAGGCCTTCGCGCAAGGACTTGATGATGGGGATGCCGCCTGCGACGGAAGCTTCAAAATTCAGGCACACCCCCTTGGCTTCTGCCGCCCGGGCAAGCGCTGCCCCATGATGGGCAAGCAGCGCCTTGTTGGCGGTGATCACATGCTTGCCAGCGGCAATGGCAGCTTCCACGGCGGATTTGGCGGGGTCGCCCTCGCCACCCATGAGCTCTACAAACACGTCAATATCCAAGGACTTGGCCAAGGCCACGGGATCGTCAAACCACTTCATTCCTGAGAGGTCGTGGCCGCGGTTTTTGGCCTTGTTGCGGGCGGCAACGCCGGTGACCCGGATGGGCATTCCAGCCCGGTCTGCCAGCAAAGCCCCGTGTTTCTTCACGATATCCAGAACACCTACGCCGACGTTGCCGAGGCCCGCTATTCCGATGCGCAATGCGTTAGTCATATGTTCGCCCAAGACTTTCAAATTATTGATGCTGTCTTATGACTGTGGATGCAGGATTTTGCAAGAAACCCCAATTAGCATTTGGTGTTCTGGCTTTGCGCCACTAAACTATAGGAAATTTGCGAGATATTTGAGAGAATGAGCGATTCCGGCCCACCCAAGACTGGCGATTTCAAGCTGACGGACCCCGTCAAGCTCGCCCAGAATTTGGCCAAGGTTTTTGAACATGCGGCAAGCATTGCCCGCATGGTAGCCGAGCGCCCGGAACTTGCCAGGAAACAGGCTGATACACAGATTACCCCCATCGACCAGGTGACCAAGACGCTTGGTGCGGTGGCGCAATCGTATATGGCCGAACCACAAAAGCTGATGGAGGCGCAAACCGAGTTGTGGAACAGCTACAGCCAGCTCTGGCAAAATGCCTGGGGCAAGGCATTGGGGACGCCCTCTGAGCCGTTGGCCACCCCTGCCCGCAATGACAAGCGATTCAAAGACAAGGATTGGCAGGAGAACGCGGTTTTTGATTTTTTGAAACAGTTCTATCTGGTGTCCTCCAATTGGGCGCAGGACGTGGTGAAAAACGCCGATGGCATTGATGACCACACGCGGCTGAAAGCCAAATTCTATGTCGAGCAGATCGCCAATGCCCTTTCGCCTTCAAATTTTCCGGGGCTCAATCCTGAAATCCTGCGCGCCACGCTCGGCAGCAACGGCAATAACCTGCTGGAGGGCATGAAGCACCTTGAGCAGGACATGAGTTCACCTGATGGCCGCCTGCGCATCAAGCAAACCGACATGACGGCGTTTGAAATCGGCAAGAACATTGCGATGAC
>JANMPF010000401.1:0-3456 GCA_031369725.1 Rhodobiaceae bacterium
TCGGCGAATTGATGCTCGATGCGGCAATCACAACCTCGCGCCGGGCCTTTGCCACCAATACGTCGCCGCCCACCTCGTATTCAACGCCAACCGCGCGCTTGCCCTCAAGCATGATACGGTTCACGTAGGCCCGCGTGACAATCCTCACATTGCCGCGCTTCAATGCCGGCCTCAAATAGGCATTGGCAGCCGACCAGCGCAAACCATTATGCACGGTCATTTCCATGGCACCGAAGCCTTCCTGCTGGTGGCCATTATAATCAAACGTCACCGGATAGCCGGCTTCCGCACCTGCTTCCACGAAGGCTTTGTAGAGCGGGTTCAGCCTCCGCCCGCGTTTGACATGCATGGGACCATCGAGCCCGCGCCAGCCCTCTTCGCCGCCATCGGCGTTTTCCATGCGCTTGAAATAGGGTTGCACATGGCGAAAGCCCCACCCCTTGGCCCCCATCGCTTCCCACGCATCGAAATCCTTGGCGTGGCCGCGCACATAAACCATGCCGTTGATGGAGGACGAGCCGCCGACTACCTTGCCACGCGGTGTTGCCATGCGCCGACCACCCAAATGCGGTTCAGGCTCACTTTCAAAGCCCCAGTTATAGAGCCCCATGTTCATCGGGTATGACAGGGCCGATGGCATCTGAATGAAGGGCCCGCGGTCGCTGCCGCCATATTCCAGTACCAGCACGGAATGCCTGCCATCTTCCGACAGCCGGCTGGCCATCACCGAACCCGCCGAACCGGAGCCAATTATGATAAAATCAAAAACCTGCATTTTTTCCCAGCTAATCTATAAGCAGATACCTCCCATGTGCGCCGATTGCAAATGGGGTGTTTGACAGGTTGCGACGGTTCTGAAACAACGCGCGGCAGGGGAATATTGGATATGATGAAAAATCATCTGCTTGCAGACGAAGAAGACGCGTTCATTCTGGTGAACGGAAACGGCACTTCGCCCTATGTTTTGGCATGCGAGCATGCCGGCTGCCTGTTGCCAAAGTCATTGGGAACCCTCGGCCTTTCGGCGCCAGACCGGCAGAAACATATCGCCTGGGACATTGGCGCTGAAGGGGTGGCCCGGCTCCTTTCCAAGCTTCTCGACGCACCGCTTGCCGTGCAGCGCTATTCGCGCCTTGCCTATGATTGCAATCGCCCGCCGGAATCACCTGATGCCATACCCGAAATGAGCGAAACCACCGTAATTCCCGGCAATAAGGGCTTGAGTGCTGCCGATAAAATGAACCGTGTCGAAGCCTTTTACCGCCCCTTCCATGCGGGCCTTGCCAACCTGCTGGATGAGCGCGCCTGTGCGGGCCTGGCCGCAAACCTCATTACCATTCACAGCTTCACCAGAACCTATAGGGGCAAGGACCGCTCCGTCGAGCTCGGCATCCTGTTTGACAGGGATTCGCGCATTGCCGATAAACTGATCAAGGGCTTTCCCAAGACCGATGCGCGGTTGAACGAGCCCTATGGCCCCAAGGATGGTGTGATGCACACGTTAAATCTTCATGCCGCTCCCCGCGGCCTCAAGTCCGTGATGATTGAAATTCGCAATGACCTTATAGCCACAGAACGTGAACAGAACTATTGGGCGCAGCGGCTTTCGCTCCCGCTCATCCAGCAAATCAAAAAATAGGGAGAAGACACGATGAGCAACGGAATGTTGACACTTGGCGAATTGAAGGCCGAAGTGAAGGCAGGCACCATTGATACGGTGGTGGCCGCCATGGTGGACTTGCAGGGGCGCCTCGTTGGCAAGCGCTTCCACGCAAAATTCTTCGTCGATGGCGGCTATGAAGAAACCCACGCCTGCAATTATTTGCTGGGTGTTGATATCGAAATGGAACCCGTTCCCGGTTACAAGGCCGTAAGCTGGCAAAAGGGTTATGGCGATTTCGTGCTGAAGCCCGACATGTCAACGCTTCGCCGTACCCCATGGCTGCCGGGCACAGCTCTGGTGCTGTGCGATGTGCTGGACCATCATACCCACCAGGATGTTCCCCATTCCCCACGCGCCATTCTGAAAAAACAGTTGAAGCGCCTCGAAGCCATGAAACTGAAGGCCTATATGGCCTCCGAACTCGAATTCTTCCTGTTCGACGATAATTTTGAAACCTGCAATACCAAGGGTTACCGCGACCTCAAGACGGCCGCCTATTACATCGAGGATTACGGGGTCTTGCAAACCGCCAAGGAGGAAGTTTACATGCGCGCCCTCCGCAATGGCTTGGCAGGCGCAGGCATCACGGTTGAAAATTCCAAGGGCGAATGGGGTCCGGGCCAGGAAGAAATCAACGTGAAATATGATGAAGCCCTGGTCATGGCCGACAATCACGCCATCATCAAGAACAGCGCCAAGGAAATTGCCTATGGCGTTGGCAAGGCTGTCACTTTCATGGCCAAATGGGATTACGGCATGGCCGGAAACTCATCACACATCCACCAGTCCCTGTGGTCTGCCGATGGCAAGACCCCCCACTTCTTCGACAAGGCGGGTGAACACGGCATGTCGGACATGATGAAATATTATCTTGCAGGCCAGCTCGAACATGCCAGCGAACTCACCTATTTTCTCGCCCCCTATATCAACTCCTACAAGCGCTTCATGGTTGGCACCTTTGCACCCACCAAGGCCGTGTGGAGTTTTGACAATCGCACGGCGGGTTACCGCCTGTGTGGTGGTGATACCAAGGCCATTCGGGTGGAATGCCGCGTTGGCGGTGCCGATCTCAATCCCTATCTTGCCTTTGCCGCACTGATTGCCGCGGGCCTTGATGGCATTGAGAAGAAAATGAAGCTGGAACCCGTATTTTCCGGTGATGCCTATGGTGACGGAAAAAAACTGCGCGAAATTCCAAAAACCCTGCGTGATGCAACGTCCCTCCTCGATGGCTCCAAGTTCCTGCGCAATGCCATGGGTGATGACGTGGTGGACCATTATGTTCACACGGCAAAGTGGGAGCAGTTCGAATTCGACCGCCGCATCACCGATCTTGAACTGAAGCGCGGCTTTGAACGCTATTGAAAAAGCAAAGAACCAATGAGGATACAACTATGACCATTCCCAACCGCAATTTCAGCTACCCCACCGCACTCAAGTTTGGCTCCGGCCGCATCAAGGAACTGGCTGAGCTCTGCAAGGCCAATGGCATCATGCGCCCCTTGTTTGTGACGGATCCCGGCTTGGCTTCCATGCCCATGGTGAAGCAGATTGTGGCCGACGTGAAAGCAGCAGGCCTTGCAATCGAAGTGTTTTTCGACGTGCGCCCCAACCCGATTGAAGCCAATATTCTCGCAGGCGTTAAAGCCTATAAGGCCGGGCACCATGATGGCGTGGTAGCTTTCGGTGGCGGCTCTGGTCTTGATATCGGCAAGATGATTGCCCTCATGCATGGCCAAACCATTTCCGTGTTCGACCTTGAAGACATTGGCGATTGGTGGACGCGCGCCGAT
>JANMPF010000425.1:0-2389 GCA_031369725.1 Rhodobiaceae bacterium
AATAAGATTGGCAAATTCCAAGGCTATGGTCTGGTCGCCAGCGGAAAGGCTGGTCGTATTGCCGACATTTGTACTGGGGCTGGTTCCCGTTGGAACTGGCACAATAGGGGTTGGTGTCGTGGTTGTTCCCGTTCCCGTGGCGGTTGCCGCCGCAATACAGGGGCCGGTTGGGGAAATACTCAATGTTCCGCAGGTCGTGTCGCCATTGGCACCGGTGCATGCCGCCAGCGCAAAACCGCCTAGAACTAATGCTGAAACAGACGCAAGACGCATGATCGATTCCCATGACCCAAAACACTCATGGTTCAATTTGTACGAGTTCCGCTAATTTTGCGTTAAGCATGGGGGGAAATTTCAGGAGTTCAAATTGATACGGGACATTAACACTTTTTCAACCTGGTATGAGGCGACTGCACGGCGGAATGGGGCACGCGAAACGCTGCATGGTTCTATAGACGCTGATGTGTGTGTGATTGGCGGTGGATTGGCGGGACTTACAACCGCACTTGAATTATCGCGGCGAAACAAACGGGTGGTTTTGCTTGAAGCAAAATTACTGGCGTGGGCTGCATCAGGGCGCAATGGCGGGTTTGTTTCCAATGGCTTTGCGGAAGGCATTGAGAAGGTGCAGAGCCGCATTGGCCTGGATGCCGCGCGCGCACTTTATGCCCTGTCAGTTGCGGGTACCAGGTATGTGGCCGGCGAAATTGCAACGGGTGATCCTTCAATAAGGATGGGTGATGGCTGGCTGACTGTTATGCGTCACAGCGATAATGGTGCGTTGCGATCCTATTGTGACATGATGCAACGCGATTATGGGGAAAATCTGCAATTCCTGTCACGCGCAGAAACGCGGGAGAGACTGCAATCTGCGCGTTATTTTGAAAGCAAGTATGACGCAAGCGCCTTGCATTTTCACCCCTTGCGCTATGCCCTGATGCTGGCTGGCAAAGCCGAGGCAAGTGGTGCTGCCTTGTTTGAAAACACGACCGCTCTGTCGGTTCAAAAGAAGGGCGGTGCCTGGTGCATCAAAACATCTGCTGGTGAAGTTCTGGCCCAACACGTGGTTCATTGTGTTTCATCGCTGGACCGCAAAATTCACCCACCTTCGGGCCGGGCTGTTTTGCCGGTGGCCACTTATATCGCGGTGACAGAGCCTTTGCAGCAGGATGCGGTGCGGACGCGGGCTGCCATTTCAGACACGCGGCGAGCCAGCAACTACTACCGGCTTATCGATGAGGCACGCATATTGTGGGGTGGGCAGATTACCACGCAGGTCTCCGAGCCTACGCAGCTCGCCGAGAGCATGAAACGTGACATGCTTTCAACTTTTCCGCAGTTGGGCAACCCACGCATTGATTATTCCTGGGCGGGCCTCATGGGTTATGCGCTACACAAGATGCCGCTGATCGGAAGGGACACGCAAGGCCAGTGGTTTGCCACGGCTTTTGGCGGCCATGGCATGAATACGACAGCCATGGCTGGCCAATTGATTGCCCGGGCCATTGCAGGGGCTGACGATGAATATCGACGATTCGCGGCCTTTGCCCCGGTTTGGGCGGGTGGCCAGCTTGGACGCCTGGGGGTTCAAACATCCTATTGGTGGATGCAACTGCGAGACCGGCTTGACGAGGCGCGATCCGCCAAAATCTAGCGCTTTCGGCATTATCTTTGCATTAATGCAAACAATGCTGAACTATGAGCCGCAAACCTACAGAATCGGAAAATTCGTGGGAATCACGTGGCTATTGTCGAAGCCTGGCAAACTCGCTACAAGCCCGCGCCACGGTAGGTGGAGAGACGTTTTATGAATGTACTAGCCGACATGGACTATAAGCCAAGTGACGACGAGCCGTTTATGAATGAACGGCAGGCGGCGTATTTTCGAAACAAGCTGAATGCCTGGAAAGAGGAACTGTTGCGCGAAAGCCGCGAAACCATTTCGCATTTGCAGGATGAGAACCATGTGCTGCCGGATCTGGCGGACCGGGCTTCCTCGGAAACGGATCGTTCGCTGGAGCTGCGGGCCCGCGACAGGCAGCGCAAACTGATTTCCAAGATTGAAGCAGCGCTGCTGCGCATCAATGATGGAACCTATGGTTATTGCGAAGAAACCGGTGACCCCATTGGCCTCAAGCGATTGGATGCAAGGCCGATAGCCACGCTTTCGATTGAAGCACAGGAACGCCATGAGCGGCGCGAGAAGGTTTACCGCGACGACTAGAACGTGATGAGTTTTGGTTGACCCAATTCACGATTCCCTCATGGCTCGAGGAGCATCGCCCTTGCGATGCCTCGAAGCACCTTTTGCGCATCCAGCAGCCCTTCGAGGCCCTGCTTCGCAGGGCGCCTCAGGGTGAGGGTATGGGCAATTGGGTCAATCTAAACC
>JANMPF010000439.1:0-3559 GCA_031369725.1 Rhodobiaceae bacterium
AGCCAGCAGGATTTTTGCGCCGGATGCGAGGGCGCGGGCAATGGCAACACGTTGTTGCTCACCGCCGGAAAGTTGGCCGGGGTAGTGGCTGAGGCGATGGGCGAGCCCCACGCGCCCCAATTTTTCCTCGGCCACCTGCATGGTATTGGGAACCCCGCGAAATTCGAGTGGAACTGCCACATTTTCCAGGGCTGTCATGGTGGGTATGAGATGAAAGGACTGGAAGACAATGCCAATGTTATCGCGGCGGAACGCGGCAAGTGCATCTTCATTTTTACCGCCAAGGGAGATTCCAGCAACTTCAATAGCTCCTGATGTTGCGCGTTCAAGGCCGGCAATGAGCATGAGCAGGGAGGTTTTGCCGGAACCCGATGGACCGACAATGCCAATGGCCTCGCTGGCATTCACGCGCAAGTCAACGCCGCGGAGAATTTCAACAAGGCCGGCACGGCTGGGCAAAGTGAGGGTTACGTCTTTCAGGGCAACTGCTGGCTGGGTCATGACCCTACACATGGGAGATGGTCCCTGATTTGTCGAGTAACGAGCGCTTGAGAAATGAAGGTTTAGCCCCTATCTCTCGTGGCATGCCCAAAATTATCGCAGTGTTCGTTGGTGTTTTGCTTTTCAGTGGGGTTGCTTTGGCCAAACCCGCAACATTGCTGGTTCTTGGTGACAGTTTGACGGCGGGGTATGGGCTTGCGGCCAACGATACATTTCCGGTCAAGTTGGAGGCAGCCCTAAAGGCCAAATATCCCGATCTGCATATTCTCAATGCGGGTGTATCAGGCGACACGGCAGCGGACGGTTTGGCGCGCCTGGACTGGGCGCTGACCGATGAGGTGACTGGATTGATTGTTGAACTCGGTGCCAATGATGCGCTACGCGGGCTCGGCGTTGGGCAAACTGCGGCTACGCTGGACGAAATCCTGTCGAAAGCCAAAACCAAGAATTTACCTGTGCTGATTCTTGGCATGAAGGCACCGCCAAATCTTGGGGCAGACTATGTGACGGCCTTTGATGGGCTCTACCCGCGGCTTGCTGAAAAATACCAGGCCTTGCTTTATCCCTTCTATCTCGATGGTGTGGCCGCCGATCCTGCCCTCAATCAGGCCGATGGCATCCACCCCAATGCAAAAGGGGTGGACATCATTGTGTCAAAACTCGCGACCAAGGTTGAAGAATTGCTTGCAAAATAGCACTTGGCAATTTCCCGAATCACATTACGTTGATGGCTGCGTTCCGAGTCACCCTTCAACAATAAGGATGCCCGCCATGCCCAGACTGTTTACCGGTGTTGAAATTCCCACCGATGTTTCCTTTGATCTTGCATTCATGAAAGGGGGTATAATTGGTGCCCGCTGGATTGACCGGGAGTCATTTCATATCACTTTGCGGTTTATCGGGGATATTGACGCGGGGCTTGCCCGCGAAATCGCCTATGAGCTGGATGGCATTGAGGCGCGGCCGTTTTCGCTGCACCTCAAGGGCATCGACGTGATGGGCGGAAACAAGCCGCACACGCTTTACTCGGCCATTGAGGAAAGTGCCGAGTTGAGGCGGTTGCAATCCATTCATGAGCGCATAGCGCAGGTGTTGGGGTTGCCAGCGGACCAGCGCAAATTTGTGCCCCATGTCACACTGGCAAGATTAAAGGAACCGGACCTGCAAAGCCTGGAACGATTTGTGGTGTCGCACAGCCTTTATCGGAGTAGGGTGTTTGAAGTGAGCCGATTTGTGCTGTTTTCCTCGCGGCCTTCGCGGGGTGGTGGTCCTTATGCGGTGGAAGAATCCTATGATTTGCAGGTGGTACAATGACTGATGAGGTTTTGGTGGGAACGCCGCGCGCCAAGATTTTGGGCGAGCTTGAGGGCTGGACGGAAGCCAAGGGGCGGAATGCCATTACCAAGACGTTCCAGTTCAAATCGTTCAACCAAGCCTGGGGCTGGATGAACCGGGTAGCACTTGTTGCTGAAAAAATGGATCATCATCCGGAATGGGCCAATGTTTATGGCCGGGTTGAGGTTACACTTTCGACCCATACGGCGGGAGGCGTAACCGAGAAAGATATTGCCTTGGCCCGCAAAATGGAGGCATTTGCACGTTAATACTCTTAAATACTCTTAGCGTTCCGTAACTTGACGTCCGGGGGTGTCCACCCCATATTGGTGGCAAGAAGTTTTTTGGAGGAGAATTCCATGGCCGACACAAGATTAAACACCCAGACAGGCTCACAGGTCCAGATCGACCAGGGCCTGCGCAGCTACATGCTCAGGGTTTACAACTATATGGGCGCAGGCCTTGCCATTACCGGGGCTGCCGCTTACGGCACATTCCATGCCGCAGTTGATGCGACGGGCGGGATTACGCCTTTTGGCAATGCAATTTTTGTCAGCCCCTTGAAGTGGGTCTTGATCCTGGCACCCCTGGCCTTGGTCATGTTGCTGTCGTTCCGCATTGAAAAAATGAGCGTTTCAGCGGCTCAAACGACATTTTGGGCCTATGCCGCCCTGGTCGGTGTGAGTTTTGGCTCGCTCGGCCTGATTTACACCGCTGGCAGTATCGCGCAGGTGTTCTTCATTACAGCGGGTGCCTTTGGCGCCCTGAGCCTTTTTGGTTATACGACAAAACGCAATTTGGCGGGTCTTGGCTCGTTCATGTTCATGGGTCTTATTGGTTTGATCATTGCTTCGCTGGTTAACCTGTATTTCCAGAATGGCATGATGAGTCTGGTGCTTTCAGCGGTTGGCGTACTGATTTTTACGGGTCTCACCGCCTGGGATACCCAACAGATCAAGGAAATGTACTACGAGGCCGATGATGTGGCCACGGTTGGCCGCAAGGCCATCATGGGTGCACTTCGTCTGTACCTCGACTTTATCAACCTGTTCCTGTCGCTGCTGCGCCTGTTCGGCAACCGCAACTAGGGTTCAAAAACTCATGAAACCCCAGGTGGAAACGCCTGGGGTTTTTTTATGGGGTGGCAAGCCTTGGTTTCTTGATGAGCACGGTGAGAACCTGTGCCAAATCGTGGCCGCGCTTGAGGATAAGTCCGCCCTGGGCAATCACCGCATAAAGACCCTGCCTGCGGGCAAGGGCCGGGTTTTTGACTATGCGGTAAAGCGGCACTTCGCTTGAGCGGCGGAAGATGGAAAATGTTGCCAAATCGCTGCCAAAATCCATGGCGTAATCACGCCATTCGCCTTGGGCCACGTATTTTCCATAGAGATTAAGAATGAGGTTCAATTCCTTGCGGTCAAACGAAATCTGCTGGGGAACATTGATCCATTGATGAGCAGCCCCACGTTCTGCGGCAGAACGCGGGAATTGAATTATGGGTTCCCCCTCACTCAATGGTCGTCACTCCTCGTCACGGGGGCGATGATGAACCCACTCCGCCAATTTGGCAAGCGGCCCGATCACGGTAAAAATTCGCAGTTTTGCCGCAATTACATCAAGTCTTCGACATGATGGGGGTAAATATTTCCATTGTTGCCTCTAAGCCCGGCTGGAGTTGAGTATCGGAAATCTCAGCCCCCCAGCCCCTCCGGAACTTGTTATC
>JANMPF010000170.1:0-3509 GCA_031369725.1 Rhodobiaceae bacterium
GAATTTTTCAACATAGGCTTTTCGCAAATTCTCGGTCTTGCCTGCCAGAAATTTTAGCGACCCATCCATGTCGTGAAATTCCACCCGGCCCGAATAAGGCAGGGCCTCTTCGGCGGGATCAATGATTTGGACGATGTGACCAGACACGCCGTTGGCAGCAAGTGAGCGGACAGCAATTTCAATATCGGCTGGTTTATCAAAAAAATCACTGATCAAGACTGCAGAAGAGAATTTTTGCAATTGTTGTGCAGGAGGCAATTGCGCGCCCTCGTTTTGCAATAACCATGTCGCCATTGGCCCCAGGCTGCCGCGCGCATGGCCCGGGCGTTCGGGACTGCCCATCAGGGCCACGCGTTCCTGCGCGCGAACTGCAAGTGTGGCCAAGGCCAGGGTTATGAGATAGGAACGGTCTCTTTTAGTGGTGTTGGCAAGATGCGATTTGAAGTCCATGGATTTTGACGGCGAAGCCCATAGCCACAAGGTATTGGCAGCTTCCCATTCGTTTTCCCGAATGAACACATGGGCAGAGCGGGCAGATTTCCGCCAATCGATGCGCGCGGTTGAATCGCCAAACCCGTAAGGCCGGTATTGCCAGAAGCTTTCGCCGGGGCCCGAGCGCTTCCTGCCATGAATGCCTTGAATGACAGTTGCGGCAATACGTTCGGCTTCCACCAACAGGGACGGCAGGGCCCGCGATGCAGCATCGGCGCGCTGGATCAGGTGCAATGCGGAATTAGCGTTCATCAAGCCAACAGGTTTTTTTGCCGTGCTATCACGTCTTCAATTGTCTCGCCTTCGGCCCGGGCGGTAAAATTCAGCGCCATGCGGTGTTTGAACACCGGGCCAATGAGGGCCGCCACATCATCAATCGAGGGGCTCAAGCGGCCTTGCAACAACGCGCGGGCGCGAATTCCCAACATCAGCGCCTGGCTGGCGCGCGGGCTTGGGCCCCACGCCACGCTGGTATTGATTTCGCGGCTGGCATCTTCGCCTGGGCGGGCCGACCGCACCACCCGCAAGATTGCGTCGGTCACTTGCTCGCTCACCGGAATTAACCGTGTGAGCCGTTGGGCGCTGAGAAGTTCAGCAGCACTCAAAACCTTCGCGGCCATCTCATCGTCACTGCCGGTTGTCGCAAACAGCATGCGGCGCTCGGCTTCCAGTGAAGGGTAGGGCACATCGATTTCAAACATGAAGCGGTCAAGCTGGGCTTCGGGCAAAGGATAGGTACCCTCCTGCTCAATAGGGTTTTGGGTGGCCAGCACATGGAACGGTTTTGGCAAATCATGGCGCACGCCGGCCACCGTCACATGGTGTTCCTGCATGGCTTGCAGAAGCGCCGACTGGGTGCGGGGGCTGGCGCGGTTAATTTCGTCCGCCATCATCAACTGGCAAAAAACCGGCCCTGCCACAAAGCGGAACTCGCGGCGGCCCTTTTCGGTTTCATCGAGAACTTCCGACCCCAGAATATCGGCAGGCATCAAATCGGGCGTGAATTGCACACGCTTTTCGTCAAGGCCCAAAACGCGGCCAAGGGTTGTGGCCAGCTTGGTTTTTGCCAAGCCAGGTGCGCCCACCAATAACGCATGGCCACCCGCCAAAATTGCCGTTAATGCCAGTTCGACAACCTCCTGCTGGCCAAAGATAACCTTGCCGATTTCGCCGCGGGTTGTTTCAAGCCGTTCGCCGGTGGCTTCCAGCTCCTTGAGAATTTCCCTGTTTGCTTCTTTGATGCTTGCCATGGGTCTCACTATAGTTTGTTATCCTTGCATATTGGCAGAGGAAAGGAAATTTGTGTTAATGACATCTTCGTTACGGAGAATGGCGTAATAAAGACGACTCATCACATGTTTGGACAGGCCCATGATGACAACGGTTGCGAGGGATGCAAGCAATCCATTGCAAGGATTAAGGGAAGCCGCAGCGGGGGGCAAAACCCATCCGCCGGTGCATTTATGGAATCCGCCTTTTTGCGGAGACATTGACATGCGCATTGCGGCGGATGGCACGTGGTTTTACATGAATTCGCCGATTGGCCGGAAACCGCTTTGCAAGCTTTTTGCCTCGGTTTTGCGCCATGACGAGGATGGTAAATACTACCTCGTAACACCTGTGGAAAAGTGTGGCATCCGCGTTGATGACGCGCCGTTTGTGGCCATTCGCATGGGTGTGGAAGGCAAGGGCCGCGAGCAAGTCATCCAGTTTGAATCCAATGTGGATGACGAGGTAACTGTCGACAAGTCCCACCCCTTGCGATTTGAAACCGAAGTGGGCACCGATGGGTTGAAGCCCTATGTACTCATGCGGGCGCGGCTGGAGGCGCTGGTGTCGCGCGCCCTGTTTTATGATGTTGCAGCCCTTGGAACCGTCGAAGGCGAATGGTTTGGCGTGTGGTCGTCGGGTGAGTTTTTCCCCATGCAGCGTGCCAATGAAATTTGATGAAAGCGATATTCGGACCCGCGCGTTGCGTGGGCTGTTGCATGATGTGCCAGCAACGCCTGCGCGCGGAGATGACGACATGAATGATACAGCCCCCATGATTCCGGCTGATGTTAAGCCCAAACCGGCCGCCGTGCTGATTCCCATCATTTTGCGCGCCAATGAACCCACTCTGTTGCTGACCCAGCGCACTGACCATCTCTCATCCCACGCGGGCCAAGTTGCGTTTCCCGGTGGCCGTATTGATGGCGGCGATGCGGATGCGGTGGATGCCGCGTTGCGCTAGACAGAGGAGGAAACCGGATTAGCCCGCATATACGTGGAGCCCTTGGGATTTCTCGACACCTACATGACGGTGACGGCCTATCATGTGGTTCCGGTGGTGGCGCTGGTGAAGCCGGGCTTTACAATCACGCCGCAGGCTAACGAAGTGTCTGCCGTGTTCGAAGTACCCTTGCGCTTCCTGATGACGCCAGCGAACCACGAAAAGCATTCGCGTGAATGGCAGGGTAGAGTGCGTTACTATTATGCCATGCCCTATGGGAACCGCTATATCTGGGGGGCCACTGCTGGCATGATCCGCAATTTGTACGACAGGCTTTATGCATGAAACGCATTACCACGAAATGGCTGAAGCAGCCAAGCTTGCAGGCCGTGTTCGCAATCACAGCTGCAGCCGGTGGTGAGGCGCGGGTGGCGGGTGGTGCCTTGCGCAATGCGTTGATGGGCACAGCCATTGGCGACATTGATTTTGCAACCACACTTTCGCCGCAACACATCATGGAGATATTTTTAGCTGCGGGTCACCGGGTTTACCCCACGGGAATTGACCATGGCACAGTGACAGTTGTAATCGATCACCATACATATGAAATCACAACGTTGCGCAGGGATGTCACAACCGATGGCAGGCGCGCGGTGGTTGCTTTCACCGATGACTGGTGCTGGGACGCGCTTCGCCGTGATTTCACGATGAATTCCCTCTACTGTGACGCTACCGGAAAAATATATGTTTATACAAATGGATACGTCGATATCTTACGCATCAGAATCATCTTTGTGGGGGCACC
>JANMPF010000511.1:0-15216 GCA_031369725.1 Rhodobiaceae bacterium
CTCATCCCGCATTTGATTGATTTGCTTTAGTTCAACTTCGTTTCCGGCACCTTCAGCGCATCGGCCAAGCGGAATTTTGCCGAGCCCGGCTGCAATGGTTTTTGCTGGCTTTCGTGGGGTGCCCAGGCAGTGGCCCAGGCGACTTCGATGGTGGCGCGCACGCGGCCGTCAGCATCGGAGAATTTTTGTTGGTAGATTGAGATGGCTTCACCGAGCAGGTTTCGAGAGACGGGCTTGCGTGAACGGCCGGCCATGGGATTGGAAAATCCAAGCGCCCGGATTTCATGAATGAGGGCTATGGGGTCGGGGTAGCGCACGATGGTGCGGTCAAGGTCGACCACAGGCAAGGCGAGGTCGGCGCGCTGCAGGAGGCCACCCAATTCACGGACATCAATCATGGGGATGACGCGCGGGGACACGCCGCCGGTTATGATCTCTTCCGCCTCGAGCCAAGACTGGCGGAGTTCGGTGAGGGTCTGACTGGCAAACAGGCAAGCCATGAATAAACCGTCCGGCTTGAGGGCGCGGCGCAGCTGGATCAATGCTCCGGGCACATCGTTTACGAGATGCAGGTCAAAGACATTGAAAATGGCGTCATAGGTCTCAGGCTCAAGCGGCAGGGTTTCTGAAGCGCTGGGCGCAATTATTTTCAGGTTCTTGACTTTGCCCGAGGCGAGAAGTGCCTTTGCAACGGGCTCTGCATCACTTGCGATCAAACAGGCGGTGCTGAACACCCGTGCGATGGGTTCGAGCCTCTCGGCAAGTTCAGTGGCAATGGAGGTTGCGAGAATTTCCGGCCGCGAGGTTTTGGTGCGGGCAAGGCGGGAAAGATAAAGTGCGCGGTCGAAGAGATTTTCCATGGCGCATTAGCTGAGCAGATTATCACGCAGGAGATGCCAGATTTCCCTGGATGGGGCGGAGATAATGCCGCCCTCAAATTTGCTGGGCAAATAGGGTGAGCCATCGAGCAGGGCGGAATAGCCGCCAGCTTCGGCGTGAATCAAGACACCTGCGGCGTGGTCCCACGGCATGAGTTTGTAATGCAGGGAAAAATCGACGAGGCCTTCTGCCACGATGCGATATTCATAGGCCGCACAGCGATAGGCAAAGCAGGCCCTGGTTTTGGCGATGTTGGCTGCCACCGTGGAGCGCAAGGGTTCCGGCATGAGATACCATGAGGTGGTTCCCGTCATGCTGGCAAGGGTGGTGGGTTTTGATACGCTGATGTCGCGGGTGGCACCGCTTTCGGATTTGGCCCAGGCACCGTGGCCTTTTAATGCAAAGGTACAATCGCGGCCCACCGGATCATAAATAATGCCGCCGATGGTTTCACCCTTTGCGATGACGGCCGCGAGTACGCCAAAAAGCGGCAGGCCCCAGGCGAAGTTGCTGGTACCATCGACAGGGTCAATGATGATGGCAAGGTCCGCATCGGCAATCGCGTTCAGAAGACTTCGATCTTTTTCGACGGATTCTTCACCGATGAAGGCAGCTTTGGGAAACGCCTTGGCGATGGCCAGCTTCATGGCAGCTTCGGCTTGTTCATCGGCATCGGTTACCAGATCAAGGGCGGACGTCTTCTGGCGAATGCCGCCTGCGCCCAAGCTGCGAAAACGGGGCATGATTTCCTGATCAGCCGCAATCGACAAAATATCGGCGAGACGTTCGAGATCATTTCTGGCGAAGGGCATGGTGCGGCTGAACTCCTGATGGGGCCTGACATAGAGTAGACACTCAAAAAAAGCCATGGCCGGATATTTTGTGGTAGGAATGGCCCATGGAAGAAGCGGGGGCACAATCCAAATTCCACCTCAAGGTGGCGCTGCAGCAGGGCTGGCGGGCGCTGGTTGATTTCATTGTGCCGCCGAAGTGCCTGGTGTGCCGGGAAGCCATTGTTGAGCCCGCCAGCTTATGCCTTGCGTGCTGGAACACCCTCAAGCACATCGATGCGCCGGTTTGCAATGTGTTGGGAACACCTTTTGCCTATGACCACGGGAGAGGTACGGTGAGTGCGGCGGCGGTGGCAGACCCTCCCACATGGGACCGGGCGCGGGCGGCGGTGGCCTATGACGAGGTTTCGCGCGGGCTGGTGCAAGCGCTGAAATACCGTGACACCATGGAGGCCGGGTTGCTGATGGCCCGCATGATGGGGCGGGCCGGGCGTGAATTGCTGGAACAGGCGGATGTTATCATTCCAGTGCCGCTGCACCGCTGGCGCTTGTGGAGCAGGCGGTTCAATCAAGCAGCTTTTTTGTCGCATCAGCTGGCGCTACGGGCTTCAAAACCCCTGCAAACGGATGTTCTGGTGCGCACCAAGGCATCGCGCAGCCAAGTTGGTTTGAAGCCGGAAGAGCGGCGCAAAAACGTGGCGAAGATATTCGCGGTGGTGCCTGACGGAATTTCCCACATTGCCGGGCGCAAGGTTCTGTTAATTGATGATGTGTTGACGACCGGGGCTACGGCGGCGAGCTGTGCTGCCACCCTGAAAACGGCAGGGGCTGCACAGGTTGACGTGCTTGCCTTCGCCCTTGTCATCTCGCCTGCCCGGTCTCATATTGGGTAACGGAAGAAGAAAATGAACAAAGTAACGATTTATACGACTACAACCTGCCCTTATTGCTATTCGGCAAAATCGCTTCTGGCGAAAAAAGGGGCCAAGTTTGACGAAATTGACGTGGGCTACGATCGAAACGAGCGGCAACGCATGATGATCAAGGCCAACGGGCGGTACACGGTGCCGCAGATATTCATAGGCGAAACCCATGTGGGCGGCAGCGACGAGCTGCATGAGCTTGAGCGCCGCGGGCGGCTTGATGGATTGCTGATCACATCGTGAATTTCAGGGCAGCCCTTGTGCAAATGTGCTCCGGCGTCGACATGGCGCGGAATTTGCGCGATGCCAGCGGCATGATCCGCGAGGCGGCAGCGCAGGGCGCACACTATGTGCTGACACCGGAAGTGACCAATATTGTGGAGGCGGACAAGGCCCGCACCAAGGCGGTGGTGGCCATGGAAGCCCACGACATTTCGGTTGCCGGATTTTCAGCCCTTGCAGCAGAGCTTGGCATTTGGCTGCATGCAGGTTCGCTGGCGTTACGGGTTTCGGCCGATAGGCTGGTTAACCGTTCGTTAGTGTTTTCACCGGACGGAAAAATTGCCGCGCGCTATGACAAGATACATCTGTTTGACGTGGATATGCCAAGCGGTGAACGCATTCGCGAGTCTGATACGTTTGCATCTGGCGGTGAGGCGGTGGTAACCGAGCTGCCGTGGGGCAAGCTTGGCCTCAGCATCTGCTATGACATGCGGTTTCCCGCACTATACACCACGCTTGCCACCGCCGGGGCATCGTTCCTTGCGGTGCCGGCGGCCTTTACGGTGCCCACGGGACGCGCGCACTGGCATGTGCTGCTGCGCTCGCGGGCCATTGAAACGGGCAGTTTTGTTTTTGCGGCAGCGCAAGGCGGGCACCATGAATGCGGGCGGCACACATTCGGACACAGCCTGGCGGTCAATCCGTGGGGCGAAGTGATTGCCGAGCTGGAAAGCGAGCCCGGCATTGCGGTATTCGATGTGGACGAAGATTTAGTAAAACGTGACCGGGACCGGATACCAGCCCTTAAGAATGCGCGACCCTTTAACTTGAAGTCGGCGGCCGGAGTGATTAACTAAGGCTCCATGATTAGGTATGATCTCATCTGCGACAAGGGCCATGAATTTGATGGCTGGTTTCGCGATAGCGCTGCGTTTGACAGCCAGATCAGGCGCAAGCTTGTGGCCTGTGCGCATTGCGGCTCGGAGACTGTTGCAAAGCAATTGATGGCGCCGGGGATTCCGGTGAAGTCCAATGCAAAAGCAACGACGATGGTGACCGGCAGTGTTGATCCCAGGACCCAGATGCTCATGCAGATGATGCGTGAAGTGCGCCGGAATGTTGAAGAAAACTCTGAATATGTGGGCGACAGGTTCGCCGATCAGGCGCGCAAGATGCATTACTCGGAAATCGAAAAGCGCGGCATTTATGGCGAGGCAAAGCTGGAAGAAGCCAAGGCGCTGATCGAAGAGGGGATTGAAGTTCATCCCCTGCCGCGGTTGCCGGAAGATTCGAATTAGGTGTCATAATCCACCCATAGTCCGTCATTCCGGAGAAAGCCGAAATCTTTTTGATCAGTACGCAGATGGCAACCAGATTTCGGCTTGCGCCGGAAAGACGATTTTCAAGACTGCGACCTGAATTAGCCCTTCTGCCCAACGACCATGTAATTCACATCCATATCCCGTGAACGCTTCCAGGCATTGGCCAGCGGGTGATAGGTGACACCGGTTTGGCCCTTGATGGCGATGTTGTTTTCGCTGAGCCAGGCCTTGAGTTCAGTGGGTGTTATGAATTTTTCCCAATGGTGGGTTCCCTTGGGAAGCCAGCCCAATACATACTCAGCGCCTATTATGGCAAGGCCGAAGGATTTAAGCGTGCGGCTGATGGTGGCCACAAACATGAGCCCGTCAGGCTTCAGCATGCTGGAACAGATTTGGGTAAAGGCTTTGGGGTCGAGCACGTGTTCGATGACTTCCATGGTGAGGATGACGTCGAATTTTTCGCCAGCTGCTGCCAGGTCTTCTGCCGCACCACAGCGGTAATCGATGGCAAGTTCGGTTTCTTCAGCGTGAACTCTGGCGGTTTTGATGTTTTTCTCTGAGGGGTCAACGCCCACAATATCTGCCCCCAGCCGTGCCATGGGTTCCGTCAACAGCCCACCGCCGCAGCCCACATCGAGAAAGCGCAACCCCGTAAACGGCTTGGGGTCAAACGGGTCGCGTCCGAAGCGGGCGCAGGCTTGTTCCTTGATGTATTGCAGGCGTACCGGATTGAAGACGTGCAGGACACCGAACTTGCCTTTGGGGTTCCACCATTCGGCAGCCATTTTCGAGAATTTTTCGACTTCAGCGGGGTCGAGGGTGCTGGCATTCATATGACATATCCAATTTTGTTGCGGCATTATTGCATAAGCGAAGGCCCTCATCTATGAGTACGCCGCGTCGCACCCCTGGGGGTCGCATTTATGGTTACGAAAGGTTTTGCCTGATGGGCCGTTTGGTCATGAAATTCGGCGGCACATCGGTTGCGGATATTGACCGTATCCGCAACGTGGCGCGCCATGTCCTGCGCGAGGTCAAGGCTGGACATCATGTGGCGGTGGTTGTCTCAGCCATGGCTGGCAAAACAGACCAATTGGTGGGCTGGTGCAAAGAGGCAGCGCCGGTGCATGACGCGCGTGAATATGATGCCATTGTGGCATCCGGCGAGCAGGTAACAGCGGGCCTTCTGGCAATTGTGCTGCAGGATATGGGGGTTCCCGCCCGTTCGTGGCATGGCTGGCAGATTCCGTTGAAAACTGATGGGGTGCATGCCTCGGCGCGCATTGCCGAAATTGATGCAAGCGAAATCAGAAAGCGCATGGAGCAGGGCCAGGTTGCCGTGATTGCGGGTTTTCAGGGCATTGGTCCTGACAGGCGGATTACCACGCTGGGGCGCGGCGGCTCGGATACTTCGGCCGTTGCCATTGCAGCATCGATTGAAGCTTCATGCGACATTTACACGGATGTGGACGGTGTTTACACGGCCGACCCCCGAATCGTTACGGGGGCCCGCAAGCTGGACCGGATTTCCTATGAGGAAATGCTGGAGCAGGCTTCGCTTGGTGCCAAGGTACTGCAGACAAGGTCTGTCGAACTGGCCATGGTGTATAATGTGCCATTGCAGGTAAGATCGAGCTTTGCGGCGCCCGATTCACCCAATCAAAACAAGCCCGATGGCAGCGGGCCCGGAACACTCGTTTGCGATGAGGATCATATTGTGGAACAGCATGTAGTGAGCGGCATTGCCTATTCGCGCGACGAGGCAAAAGTCTCCATTCGCAAAGTGAAGGACCAGCCCGGCGTTTCGGCCGCGGTGTTCGGTTCGCTGGCGGAATCCGACATCAGCGTTGACATGATCGTGCAGAATGTTTCCACCGATGGCTCGACGGCCAACATCACCTTCACGGTTGCCCGCAAGGACTTGCGCAAAGCCATTGAAGTCTTGAATGGCATCAAGGAGAAGCTGGGCTTCCTGGAGTTGACCCATTCGGCAGATGTGGCGAAGGTTTCGGTGGTTGGCATCGGCATGCGGAGCCACGCGGGCGTTGCCGCGAAGATGTTCCGCTCGCTGGCCGACAAGGGCATCAACATCCAGGCCATTACAACTTCGGAAATAAAAATCAGCGTCCTGATTGATGAGGCCTATACTGAGCTTGCGGTGCGCGCGTTGCACCAGGCCTATGGACTTGAGGGTGCCTGACAATGCAAACCCGCATTTGCCATAAACACATGACGTTCAGGCGTTGGAAACCCAACCGCGAGGACACCTGCTGATGGCACATTCCGCCCTTGGCCCGCGTGTCCTGCTCCGGCGGCTCCGCGAGGTCATGGCGGAGCCGGAAACGGCACAAAAGCGGCTCGACAAAATCGCAACCCTTATTGCGGCCAACATGGTGGCCGAGGTGTGCTCCATCTATGTGATGCGGCCAGGTCAGGTGCTTGAGCTTTTTGCCACCGAAGGCCTGAAGCGGGCGGCGGTTCACAAATCCAAATTGAAGCTGGGTGAAGGTCTTGTCGGCTTGATTGGCGAGGACGCCATCGGCCTCAACCTTGCGGACGCGCAACATCACCCGTCGTTCAAATACCTGCCGGAAACCGGCGAAGAAATTTACAACTCCTTCCTTGGCACGCCAATCATGCGGGGTGGCACGGTTATTGGCGTACTGGTCGTGCAAAACCGCACGCGGCGACAATATTCCGATGAGGAAGAAGAGGCCTTGCAAACCACCGCCATGGTGTTGGCCGAGGTTATCGCGTCAGGTGAATTGCGTGAGGTGGCGCGCGAGGTGGCAGCCGATGTGGCCCACATGCGCAGCCATCATTTGCGTGGCGAGCCGCTTGCTGATGGCATAGCCCTTGGCCATGTGGTTTTGCATGAGCCACGGGTTACGGTTCACAATCTCATTGCTGAAAATATTCCAGCCGAAAGAAAGCGGCTTTCCGAGGCGGTTGAGCAGTTGCATCTGCAAGTCGACCAGTTGCTCGATGGCACGGATTCCATGCGCGGCGGTGATTATTCCGATGTGCTGGAAACCATTCGCATGTTTGCCCACGACAAGGGCTGGGTGCAAAGGTTGGGTGAGGCGGTTGATACGGGGTTGACCGCGGAGGCCGCTGTTGAGCGGGTGCAGAATGACAACCGCGCCCGGATGATGCGCACGCCGGATACCTATTTGCGCGAGCGCATGCATGATCTCGACGATCTTTCCAACCGATTGATGCGGATTTTGACCGGTGCAGTTGCCACCGCTTCGCGCAGTGACCTGCCGGCCAATGCCATTATCGTTTCACGCAACATGGGGCCGGCGGAACTTCTGGATTATGACCGCACAAAAATACGCGGCGTGATTTTGGAGGAGGGCGGCAAGACCAGCCATGTGGCAATCGTGGCGCGGGCCCTTGGCATTCCAGCGGTTGGCCAGGCCAATGGGTTGATTGATCTGGTCGACACGGGAAGCTCCATCATCATTGACGGCAACTCGGGCGAGCTGTTTGTCAGGCCATCACAAGACCTGCAGAAATCCTATGCGGAGAAGGTGCGGTTTTATGCGCGCAAGCAGGCCCAGTATGAGGTGCTGCGTGATGTGCCGGCGATCACCAAGGATGGGGTTCGCATCAACCTGAATATCAATGCCGGTCTCATTGTGGATCTGCCGCATCTGCATGATTCAGGGGCTGAAGGTGTGGGATTATACCGCACGGAATTGCATTTCATGATGGCAAGCCGGTTTCCGCGGCTGGCATCACAGGTTCGCCATTACGAAGCCATTCTTGACCAGGCCAAGGGCAAGCCGGTGGTGTTTCGCACACTTGATATTGGTGCCGATAAAACCCTGCCGTATCTGCGGCAACCCAAGGAAGAAAACCCGGCGCTGGGCTGGCGCTCCATCCGCATGGCGCTGGACCGGCCGGCGTTGCTGCGCCTGCAGGTGCGCGCGCTTCTCATTGCGGGGCAAAACCACAAGCTTAAAATCATGTTTCCGATGATTGCGGATGTCGATGAATTCTTGCGGGCAAAAGAAATTGTCGAAATGGAAAAGGCCTATCTGCTGGCGCGTGGCCATGTGTTGCCCAAGTCGCTGCAGCTTGGCGTGATGATTGAAATTCCGGCCCTCATCTGGCAACTCGACCAGTTGTTGCCGCTCATTGATTTTGCCTCGGTTGGTTCCAATGATCTGGTGCAGTTCCTGTTTGCATCGGATCGCGGCAATCCAAAGCTTGCCGGGCGCTATGATCCCCTGAGCCCGGCAGCGCTTGGTGCCATGCGGCTGATTGTTGAGAAGGCAACTCTCCACAACAAGCCGGTTACCCTGTGTGGCGAACTCGGGGGCCGCCCGCTTGAGGCCATGGGCCTTCTTGGCATCGGGCTTACCTCGGTTTCCATGGTGCCTTCCGGCATTGGCCCGGTGAAGGCCATGCTGTTGGCGCTGGACAGGGCCAAATTGTGGGCTTTCATGGCCCCCTTGCTCAAAAGTCCGGCGCATTCCATTCGCGGCGATCTGCTTGAATTTGCGCAAAGAAATGGTGTTCCCGTATAATTTAATGTGGCGATGGCGGCTTCGTTAGCTTGCTGATAACCATTCTGCGGCATTGTCTCAAAACTAACCTTAGCGGAATGTTAAATTTGCAGTCTGAGAGAGTATGCCCATGGACGACCCACAGCTCGATTTTGGTCAAGACGATGCCGGTTTTGAAGATGCCAATATTGGCTTTCGGGCCAAACCCGATGGTGACGCTGATCCAGCCGGCGAAGCGGGCTGGTTTTTGCAGCGCGAGCGCGAAAAGCGCGGAGAAACCCTGGAATATGCCGGCGAAGTCACGGGCATTCACCCCTATCACATTGAAGCCATTGAATTTGGTGACATGACGCGCATGCCACGGCGGCTTGAGGCGCTGGAGATGATTTCAGCCTATGCGCAATACCTGGGCTTTGATCCTGAACCGCTGGTCATGCATTATGTGCAGTTCCTGCCAAAGCCCACCATTGCACCGCGGGCCCATCACCCGGCCAACCCGGCACCCCTCAGCAGCGCCAAGATTCTCTCGTTTGGCAAAATGCCAAGGCTTAACGGTGCGAACTTTAATTTCAAGAATATTCCAGGTGGTGCGGGCGGACTGGTGGCTTCCGTTGCCGGTGCCGTGTTCCTGTTTGCCGGGGCAAGCTGGATGATGATGCCAAGTTCTGAAATTGCCCAGAAAGTGCCGCAAGTGGCGATGTCGGCTGATCCCATGCCCACGGCTTCAACGGGACCGGAAACGGCGGATGTCAAAATAACCGAAGAAAAAATGCCGGATGACCAGGTGGCAAGTGCCGAAACTGGTGCAGCCAATGACAATAATGATTATACCGACCAGACCAATACCGATCTTGGTGGGCTTGGGGCGTTCATTGCAGAACAGGTTCCCGATAGCCAGAAGCCTGCAGACGCGGGCAAGGCTGCGAAACCTGCTGAAAACGTCGCTGCCATCGACGATGTAAAAGAAACGCCTGATGGCCGGGTGTTTGGTGCCAAGAACGAGCAGGCCCGCCTGGTTTTGAAGGCCAAGGCCCCGGTTTGGGTGCGGGTTGAAGATGCGCAAGGCAATGTGGTGATGACGCAAATGCTGATGAAGGGCGACACCTATCAGGTGCCAAACCGTGAAGGCCTGGTGGTTATCGCCAGGGACGGCGGCTTGCTGAGCTATGTGATTGACGGCAAGGAAAAAGGCATTCTTGGAACGCCCGGCGAAATCCTGGTGGGCCGCTCGCTCAATATCTCCTCGTTTGAGGGCTGAAGCCTGCCACTTGGCGAAAGGGTTACGCTTCCGCTACAAGCCCCCACATGAGCGCTATTCAAACTGAAAAACTTGACCGGATTATCCACCGGTTTGTGAATGTTGAGCATGACCTCTCGTCGGGGCCATCTGGCGAGATGTTTGTGAAGCTGTCGAAGGAATATGCCGAGCTTGAGCCAACTGCCCGAGCTGCCCAGGTTTTGAAGCAGGCCTATAAGGAGCGTGGCGACGTTGAAGACATGCTCAAGGCGGGTGGCGAAATGGCTGCCATGGCAGAGGCGGAAGTGCCGAGCCTCAATGCCAAAATCGAAAAACTTGAACATGACATTCGCATTTTATTGCTGCCAAAAGATGCAGCAGATGACCGCAACGTCATTCTCGAAGTGCGGGCTGGCACGGGTGGCGATGAAGCGGCGATTTTTGCCGGCGATTTGTTCCGCATGTATCAACGCTATGCCAATTCAAAAAACTGGCGGGTTGAGGTCATCTCGGCAAGCGACGGCGAGCATGGCGGCTACAAGGAAGTTATCGCAAACATATTTGGGGCAGGTGCGTATGCACGGATGAAGTTTGAATCCGGGGTGCACCGGGTGCAACGGGTGCCGGATACGGAAACCCAGGGGCGCATTCACACATCGGCTGCAACGGTTGCCGTACTCCCCGAAGCGGAAGACGTTGACATCAAGATTGAAGACAAGGATTTGCGCATTGACGTTTACCGTTCATCCGGCCCCGGCGGACAATCGGTAAATACAACGGACTCGGCGGTACGCATCACGCATTTGCCAACCGGGCTTGCGGTTGCCCAGCAGACTGAAAAGTCGCAACTCAAGAACAAGAATGCGGCGATGAAACTGTTGCGTTCAAGGCTTTATGATCTGGAGCGCCACCGGATCGATCAGGAGCGTTCGGCCCAGCGCAAGGGCCAGGTGGGTTCGGGCGACCGTTCGGAGCGCATTCGCACCTATAATTTTCCGCAAGGGCGCATTACCGATCACCGGATCAATCTCACCCTCTACAAGCTTGACCAGATTATTGAGGGGCCAGCTCTTGAAGAAATGATCCAGGCCCTGATGGCCGACCACCAGGCAGAACTCATGGCATCCGATGCAGAAAATGTCTGACACGGTGGCAGGGCTCGTGCGCAGTGCTGCCCGGCAACTTTCGCTGCGCGGCATTGCGACGGCCGCCCTTGATGCGCGGCTGCTGCTGCAATCGGCTGCTGCCATGAGCCACGCGGATATTGTGGCAGAACCGGATTTGATTTTGCCACCTGACGTGGTGGCGAGGTTTTGGTCACTGATGGAGCAGCGCTGCGCCTTTGAGCCGGTGTCGCGCATCCTGGGGGTGCGCGAATTCTACGGCAGGGACTTCAAGATCACGCCTGACGTTTTAGATCCGCGGGCTGATACGGAAACGCTGATCGGGGTGGCAACAGGCTTGGGCACGGGCAAGGCTTCATTCGGCATTCTTGATTTGGGCACGGGCTCAGGTGCCATTGCGGTGACGTTGCTTGCCGAACTGCCACAGGCACATGGTGTTGCCACGGATATCTCAGAAGCAGCGCTCGCCATTGCCAAGGCCAATGCCTTGACGCACGGGGTTGCCGATCGGTTGAGGCTGGTTCACGCCAATTGGTTTGCCGGAGTTGACGGCAAATTCGATCTCATCGTTTCAAATCCGCCCTATATTCCGGCGGGCGACATAGCTGGCCTTGGCCCTGAGGTGCGCGATTATGACCCCGGCAGCGCGCTGGCAGGTGGGGACGATGGTTTGCAGGCCTACCGGCAGATAGCGGCGGGGGCTTCTCGCCTGCTTGCACCCCGTGGGCATGTGCTGGTGGAAACAGGCGCAACCCAAGCCGAAGGCGTCAAGGACATATTTGAGGCAAATGGCTTGGCGCTGGCAGGGCAATTCAGGGATCTGGGGGGCCATATCAGGGCCCTGAGCTTTAATTTACCCTCTTAAAAAAAGACGTTGGAAAATCTTTCTATTTCGGCTAAGTATTACCCAGTAATTCATTTTGCCCTTGCGACGGCGTTTTTGCAATCGGGGAGGATAGGTCCAAATCGGGAGCTATCTGTGGTAGAAGGTTACGACAACAACCACTGGATTAGGGTTAGTTCGGCTCTTTTGAGAGTTGATAATTGTAACGAAAAATCTCAACAACTGGGACGGCATTTTAGCCGAAGTGATGATTTGAATTTCGATAATGGACATCGGCCACGTCAAGGGCAGCATAACAGCAACAAGAACCGCAACCGCGGCCGCAATAATCGCAGGCCGAGTGGCGGCGGTGGCAACAGCCCCAACAATAATGGCGGCGGCAATTCGCTAAACCGGGTTTATGAGAGCAATGGACCCGATGTCAAAGTGCGCGGCACTGCCCAAACGGTTGCCGAGAAATACCTGCAGCTCGGCCGGGATGCGCAATCATCGGGCGACAATGTCATGGCCGAAAGCTATTTCCAGTTTTCCGAGCATTATTTCCGCACCTGGGCTGCGGCCCAACCGGTGGGCCAGCCCACCCAGCAGCTGCGCCGCCCTGATGATGAAGAGTTTGAAGACGACCGTGAAGAGGGTGCTGAAGGCGAGACCGAAGGCGCTGTGGCACCCGAGGTTACACAAGGTGCATCAGCCGAACACACTGAAATGACGGGAGAGCCCGCCAGCGGCGAACCGGAAGGTGAGCAGCGCAATTTCAGGCAACGCGACAACCGCGAGCGCTATCGCCCCAAGTGGCAAAACCGCAAGGATCAGCCGAACCAGGATCAACCGGTCGAGGGGGAGCCGCGGGCGGGCGAAGCTGAGGCTGTTGTTGAGGCCCGTGTCACGCCGTTGCAAGAAGAAGCATCTGGTGAATGGGAAGCCCCGTCATTTTTGCGGCGTCCGGCACCGGTTGTTGAAGAAGCAGTGGCTGAGCCCGCCGCTGAAAAGCGGGCGCGGGCACCACGACGGCCACGCACTGCTGCAGCGGATGAAACGCCGCAAGGTGAATAGGGCTTGATGGGGGCAAATCAGCCCCCATATTTCTGTTTGGGCGTTAATGAGGTGCCTTTGAGGGCCTCATAATATGTGCCAAGAGGAGATATGATGGATTTCGAGAAATACACCGAGCGTTCGCGCGGATTTATCCAATCGGCCCAGAATTTGGCCTTGCGCGAGGGACACCAGAAATTTCTGCCTGAACATGTTTTGAAGGTGCTTCTTGATGATGAAGAAGGATTGGCTGCCGGCCTTATCAAGGCTGCCGGTGGCGACAGCCGCATGGCCCTTAAGGACACAGAAGCAGCGTTAGCCAAAATGCCCAAGGTTTCGGGTGGCGGCGGCGGGCAGGTTTACCTGTCGCCTGAAATGGCGCGGGTATTTGAAGCTGCCCAAAAGCTTGCCGCTAAGACCGGTGACAGTTTTGTGTCGGCCGAGCGCCTGTTGCAGACCTTGGCAATTGAACCTTCCGAGGCTGCCAAAATCCTGAAGGCTGCAGGGGTTACCGCACAGGGGCTCAATGGGGCCATTGATGAGGTCCGCAAGGGCCGCACGGCTGATTCAGCGTCGGCCGAGCAGGGTTATGACGCCTTGAAGAAATACGCGCGTGACCTCACCGAAGCGGCACGCGAGGGCAGGCTTGATCCGGTCATCGGGCGGGATGAGGAAATTCGCCGCACCATTCAAGTCCTGTCCCGGCGCACCAAGAACAATCCGGTTCTGATTGGTGAACCCGGCGTTGGCAAAACCGCCATTGCCGAAGGACTGGCATTGCGCATTGTCAAAGGCGATGTGCCGGAAAGCCTGCGCAACAAAAAGCTGATGGCACTTGATATGGGCTCGCTCATTGCGGGTGCCAAATTCCGCGGTGAGTTTGAAGAGCGCCTGAAAGCGGTGCTGTCGGAGGTCACGGCCGCCGATGGCGGCATCATCATGTTCATTGATGAAATGCACACGCTGGTGGGTGCCGGCAAGGCTGATGGAGCGATGGATGCATCAAACCTGCTGAAGCCTGCATTGGCGCGCGGTGAACTGCATTGCGTTGGTGCGACAACGCTGGATGAATATCGCAAGCATGTGGAAAAGGATGCAGCCCTTGCACGGCGTTTCCAGCCCATATTTGTGGGTGAGCCTTCGGTGGAGGATTCCATTTCAATCCTGCGCGGCATCAAGGAAAAATACGAACTGCATCACGGGGTGCGGATCACCGATTCGGCCATTGTTGCGGCGGCCACACTTTCCAAGCGCTACATCACCGACCGGTTCCTGCCTGACAAGGCAATCGATCTGATGGATGAAGCGGCAGCACGGCTGCGCATGCAGGTTGATTCCAAGCCCGAAGAACTCGACGAAATTGACCGCCGCATCATGCAGCTGCAAATCGAACGCGAGGCGCTCAAGAAAGAATCTGATTCTGCGTCGCGGGACCGCTTGCAGAAGCTTGAAAAGGAATTGGCCGGCGCGGAAGAAAAATCCGCCGGCATCACGCGCAACTGGAAAGCCGAGAAGGAGAAGCTGGCATCAGCCTCCAGGCTCAAGGAAGAGCTGGAAAAGGCAAGGCTGCATTTGGAACAGGCCCAGCAGCGGGGCGATTTCGCCAAGGCTGGTGAACTTGCCTATTCCACCATTCCTGAACTTGAAAAGAAAATGAAGGCCGCCGAAGAAGCTGGCTCCACCTCGATGCTTGAAGAAGCCGTAACGGTTTCCCACGTGGCACAAATTGTGTCGCGCTGGACCGGCATTCCGGTGGACAAAATGCTGGAAGGTGAGCGCGAAAAGCTCTTGCACATGGAAGTGGAGCTGGCAAAACGCGTTGTGGGGCAGGCGGAGGCGGTGGAGGCCGTTGCAACTGCCGTGCGGCGCGCACGGGCAGGCCTGCAGGATCCCAACCGGCCCATCGGCTCGTTCATGTTCCTGGGGCCCACTGGCGTTGGCAAAACCGAGCTCACGAAGGCGCTTGCCAATTATCTGTTTGAAGACGAGCATGCGCTGGTTCGCATCGACATGTCTGAGTACATGGAAAAGCATTCGGTCTCGCGGCTCATTGGGGCCCCTCCGGGCTATGTGGGTTATGATGAAGGTGGTGCCCTTACCGAAGCGGTTAGACGCCGCCCCTATCAGGTTGTGCTTTTCGACGAAATTGAAAAGGCGCATCCTGATGTGTTCAACGTCCTCCTGCAGGTACTTGATGATGGCCGCCTGACCGATGGCCAGGGCCGCACGGTGGATTTCAAGAATACACTCATCATCATGACATCAAATCTTGGTTCGGAATATCTCGTCGCACTTGGCGAGAACCAGGATGTTGACGAGGTGCGC
>JANMPF010000549.1:0-2570 GCA_031369725.1 Rhodobiaceae bacterium
AGTCCAGCCGGTGTGGATAGCTATGCCCGCTCCGGAAACAGTGCTTTCAAACCTTCCGGTGATGCAAGTGCCACCCCTCGTTCGGTGATCAGCCCGGTAACAAGCCGGGCTGGCGTTACGTCGAATGCGGGGTTTGCGGCAGGACTTCCTTCAGGAGAAATGCGCACGCGGGTGATTTTTCCGTCGGTGCCACGGCCTTGGACAAAGGTGACTTCCGCACCATCGCGTTCCTCAATCGGAACTTCTTTCACGCCGTCGTGCACGGTCCAGTCGATGGTGGGTGAGGGCAGGGCCACGTAAAACGGCACATGATTGTCCTTGGCCGCCAAGGCTTTCAGGTAAGTGCCTATCTTGTTGCACACATCACCATCGGCCGTGGTGCGATCAGTGCCAACAATCACCAGGTCAACCTGGCCATGCTGCATGAGATGGCCACCGGCATTGTCAACAATCAGCGTGTGGGGCACACCGTGGTTGTTAAGCTCCCAAGCGGTGAGCTGGGCACCCTGGTTACGTGGCCGGGTTTCATCGACATAGACATGAACCGCAATGCCTGCTTCGCTGGCAGTGTAAATCGGGGCGGTTGCCGTGCCGTAATCAACAGTTGCCAACCAGCCCGCGTTGCAGTGGGTGAGAATGTTAACAGGTTCACCCGGCTTCTTGCGGGATGCAATTTGCTTGATGATGGCAAGGCCGTGCCGCCCCAAGGCGCGATTGAGCTCAACATCTTCGTCGGCAATCGCTGTGGCGCGCGCATAGGCTGCGGCCTGGCGCTTGGCTACGGGCACATCGAGCAGAACACGGCGCATTTCGTCCAGTGCCCATTTCAGGTTGATCGCAGTGGGGCGCGTCTGGTGCAGCGTTTTCCAAACCGCATCCAACCCAGTGTTGCTGGCATCGTCACCCATGGCAATTGCCACGCCATAGGCAGCGGTCACACCAATTAACGGGGCGCCCCGCACCCACATGTCGCGAATGGCGATTACCACATCGTCCACAGTTTTCAACGTGACGATGCGAAATTCATGGGGCAACCAGCGCTGGTCAATGATGTCCACCGAGTGGCCATCCGGGTTCAGCCAGATCGTGCGGTAATGGCGGTCTCCGACTTTCACGTTATGATCCCCGTCTCAAGCCGCATCGCCAATTTGTTGATCTCAAGCATGCTGTGAATGTGCTGCCGGTTTACCGCGAGGTGACGGCCAAGCTTCAGCGCCCTGGTTTCACAACGGGCGCGAATATCCAGATTTTCGATTGTTTCATAATCCGCGTTGTGGGCAAGGCCCAAAATGCGGCGGTGCATTTCAACACCGGCAAAGCCCAGCATATCGACCCAAATTCCCTGCAACACCAGATCAAGCGCCTGTTCGGAAGCCAGCATGTCTCCCTGATCCTCAAACAGGGCGCGCTGGTATAGAATGCCGGTTCTCTCGCTGTGCCAAAGCCTGGAAAACTCGGTGCGGAACGTGACCCAAATTTCCACCACTACATTGAGCAAATAACTGCGCATGCTATCGCGCTTGCCCGCTGTTTCATGGCCGCCTTGCGAAAAGTAGCTCATCCAGAAATTGGCCAGCAGCATTCCAACGTCAAACGCAATGGGTCCATAGAAGGCAAACTCCGGGTCGATCACCCGGGTTTGATCAGCTGTCACCATCACTGATCCGGTGTGGAAATCGCCATGCAGGAGAGTTTCCGGAGTGGCGGCAAATATGTGTTTGAGCCGTTGTGCCGCAACCTTGAGGTCGCGGTCGGCGCGAAGTTCAGCCACGATGCCATCAAGCTGGGGCGAGGTATGCCGGTTGAGTTTGGCGTCAAAGTAGGGATCGCTGAAAACCAGGCTTTCGGTGATATCGCAAAGTGCCACATTGTCGGCAAACAGGGCAAGGTCGGCTTTACGCAATTTGGTATCCATGCACAGGTCGGAACCGCGAAACAGTGTTCTGGCGAGAAACAGGCCAAGGTCATTGGCGATATTTGGCAATTCCTGGCCAGCAATGAGGGCACGCCGCAATATGATGTGCGGTGACAGGAACTCCATGACGATCATTGCCTGTCCAGCATCAAAATGGAAAATCTCCGGCACCATTCCGGGATCGCGATTGGCCTGTCTGGTCAAGGCATGGTACTCAAAAAACGACCGTTTCAGGGGCAGCGGCCAGCTATCACCCACTAGGCGCACATAGGGCAGCGCCTGTTTCACCACTGCGGCACTTTTTGGTCCCTCAACGATAAACACCAGATTGAGATTGCCGTCGCCCACTTCGCGCACCACCCACTTGGCCGCATCAGTGCCAATGCGATCTTTCAATGCAACGAGCCCGCCCAGTCGCGACGGAAGGGTCCCGGGGCTCAATGCGACAAAGTCCTTATATGAATTCATGTTTTTCGACATTGGGGGATGAACTCTCGCAGACATCAGACAGGTGTATCAAGTGTAGGTGAAGGCCATCAAGGTGCCAATGGTTTAATTGCCGATTATCCGTTGTAACGATTTGTTTTTATTTGATCAAATTTGCTATAGAGAGATCCGGAACGAGGCAAATGTGACCACGGATTGGCGGAATTCC
>JANMPF010000553.1:0-11938 GCA_031369725.1 Rhodobiaceae bacterium
ATCACCCGCACCGAACCCAAAACCAAGAAGCCGAGCCTCTACAAGGTTCTGCTGCTCAACGACGATTATACGCCGATGGAATTTGTGGTTCACGTGCTGCAAACCTTCTTTGCCAAGTCCGCCGAGGAGGCAACCCGCATCATGCTGCATGTGCACCAGAAGGGCGTTGGCGTGTGCGGCGTCTACACCTTTGAAATTGCCGAGACAAAAGTGACGCAAGTCATGGATTTTGCCAAGAAGCACCAGCAGCCGCTGCAGTGTACCATGGAAAAGGAATAGGCGGCAGTTTGCCCCCCATCCCGGTGTAATTGGCGGGTAACCGCGTGTTCATCTCGCAATAACCAATGAAAATAACATGTTAAACCATTTTGCAAACGACCACTCCCCAAGCGGTGAAAAATACCTATATAATGATGTTCAAATCACCAAGGTCACGTAGCGCTGCCAAATCGGATACCGGGGGCCTGAGCTGCCAGAACCAGAAGGAGCAAACCGTGCCCACGTTTTCACGCAGCCTTGAGAAGGCACTCCACCGCGCTTTGGCTTTTGCCAATGAACGCCACCACGAGTTTGCCACCCTCGAACATTTGCTGCTTTCGCTGATCGAGGACAAGGACGCGGTTGCCGTGATGCGCGCCTGCAATGTGAATGTGGATGAACTCCGCAACAGCCTGGTTACCTACATCGACACCGAACTTGTCAACCTCGTGTCCGACGAGGTGCTCGAATCAAAACCCACCGCCGGCTTCCAGCGCGTGATCCAGCGTGCCGTCATCCATGTGCAATCATCCGGGCGCGAGGAGGTAACCGGCGCCAATGTGCTGGTTGCCATCTTTGCCGAACGTGAAAGCCATGCCGCCTTCTTCCTGCAAGAACAGGACATGACGCGCTATGACGCGGTGAATTACATCTCCCACGGCATCGCCAAAAGGGCCGGCATGAATGAAACCCGCCCGGTGCGTGGCGTTGACCAGGACCAGCAGCCAGGATCTGGCTCCGGCGGTGGTGGCGAGGGCGACGGTGCTGAAGGCGGCAAGAAAAAAGACGCCGATGCACTGGAAGCCTATTGCATCGATTTGAACAGGAAGGCGGCCGAAGGCAAGATTGACCCGCTCATTGGCCGTCATGCCGAGGTTAACCGCACCATCCAAATCCTCTGCCGCCGCACCAAGAACAACCCCCTGTTCGTGGGCGATCCCGGCGTTGGCAAAACCGCAATTGCCGAAGGCCTTGCCCGCAAGATCATCAACGGCGAAGTGCCCGATGTCTTGAAGGACTGCACCATCTACATGCTCGACATGGGCGTGCTGCTTGCAGGCACCCGCTACCGTGGCGATTTTGAAGAGCGCCTGAAGGCCGTGATCAAGGAAATCGAAGCGCGCCCCGGTGCCATCATGTTCATCGATGAAATCCACACGGTGATCGGAGCTGGTGCCACGTCGGGTGGTGCCATGGATGCCTCCAACCTGCTCAAGCCTGCCCTTGCCGGCGGCAATTTAAGGTGCATGGGTTCCACCACCTATAAGGAATATCGCCAGCATTTCGAAAAGGACAGGGCGCTGGTGCGCAGGTTCCAGAAAATCGACGTGAACGAACCTTCATTGCCGGATGCCATCGCCATTCTCAAGGGCCTCAAGCCTTACTATGAGGCGTTCCACAAGGTCACTTACACCAACGAAGCCATCGAAAGTGCGGTACAACTCTCCGCCCGCTACATGAGCGACCGCAAGCTGCCGGACAAGGCTATCGACGTGATCGACGAAACCGGCGCATCCCTCATGCTGCTGGACGAGAAAAAGCGCAAAAAAATTATCGATGTCGCTGATATTGAAGCCACCATCGCCACCATGGCGCGCATTCCCGCCAAGACCGTATCCAAGGACGATGCCACGGTTCTGAAAAACCTCAGCACCGAGTTGAGACGCCTCGTGTTCGGCCAGGACAAGGCTATTGAAGCCTTGACCTCCGCCATTAAACTGGCCCGCGCTGGTCTTCGCGAACCCGAAAAGCCCATCGGCAGCTATTTGTTCAGCGGCCCAACCGGTGTGGGCAAAACCGAAGTCGCCAAACGTTTGGCTGAAGTATTGGGTGTGCACATGCTGCGTTTTGACATGTCGGAATACATGGAACGCCACAGCGTCTCGCGCTTGATCGGTGCACCTCCCGGCTACGTCGGCTTTGACCAGGGTGGCCTGCTCACTGATGGCATTGACCAGCACCCCCATTGTGTGTTGCTGCTCGATGAAATCGAGAAAGCCCACCCCGACCTGTTCAACATTCTCTTGCAGGTCATGGACCACGGCAAACTCACCGACCATAACGGCAAATCAGTCGATTTCCGCAACGTGATCCTGGTGATGACCACCAATGCTGGCGCATCAGAAATGGCGCGCGCCACAATTGGCTTTGGCAGCAGCGTGCGTGACGGCGATGACAATGAAGCCATTACCCGCATGTTCACGCCGGAATTCAGAAACCGCCTGGATGCAGTGATTGCATTCAGTCACCTGCCACCGGAAATCGTGCGCAAAGTGGTGGAGAAATTCATCCTCCAGCTTGAGGCACAATTGTCCGAGCGGCAAATCAACATCGAGCTATCAACCGAGGCTGCTGATTGGCTGGCGGTCAAGGGCTATGATCAGCAAATGGGTGCAAGGCCTCTGGCCCGTATTATCCAGGAACACATCAAGAAGCCGCTGGCTGAAGAAGTGCTGTTTGGCAAACTCGCCAAGGGTGGCACGGTTCGCATATTGCTCAAGGGCAATGAGCTGGCGTTCCAGTATTTGGGAAGGGACGAGGAAAAGTCCCTGCCCAAACCGCCAGAGCGAAAGTCTTTGCCGCGGAACAAAAAGGCCGAGGCAAAGCCCGCTGCAAAGAAAAAACCGGTGAAGGCCAAATGAGCAATGCGCTTTAATATGGTGTTCCCGCAACGCCTGCGGGAATGACAGGTTGGCGGGGTGGGAGATGACTGTATTGGGGTCGGTGACCCGCCTGCAAATTGTGGTTCTGACAGCACTTGCCATGCTCGCCTTTGCCGGCAATTCGCTGCTGTGCCGATTGGCACTCAGGAACACGCCAATTGATGCGGCCAGTTTTACGTCCGTCAGGCTGGTTGCAGCCGCTGCCACCCTTTGGCTGCTTTTGCGGTTGTCTGGCAAGACGACTTCCGGCTTGGGTAATTGGCCATCTGCCCTAGCGCTGTTTGCCTATGCTGCGGGATTCTCCTTTGCCTATATCAACCTGTCCGCAGCCACCGGTGCATTGTTGCTTTTTGGCGCTGTGCAAACCACCATGATTGGCTATGGCATTTGGCAAGGTGAAAGGCTGCGGATCACACAAGTTTCAGGATTGGTGCTGGCATTGGCTGGACTTGTGGGTTTGGTTTTACCTGGCCTGTCCGCTCCCCCACCGATAAATTCCGTGCTCATGATAGCTGCCGGCATTGCCTGGGGTATCTATTCCCTGCGCGGGCGTGGTGCGGGTGATCCCACCAAGGCCACAGCAGGAAATTTTCTGCGAACTGTTCCAATAACAATTACACTCAGCCTCGTGATGATCAGCCACATGAGTTTGGATCGCGCTGGAATCTTTTATGCCATTACCTCGGGTGCGGTAACATCGGGAATTGGTTATGCCATCTGGTACAAGGCGTTGCCGGCCCTCAAAGCCACACAAGCTGCAACCGTTCAGCTCAGTGTTCCGGCTATTGCCGCGGTCGGTGGAATAGTTTTGCTTGGCGAACCTGTAACCCTGCGCCTCGTGCTCGCGTCCATCGCCATACTATCCGGCATTGCATTGGTTATTTTTGAGAAGAACAAGGCGAGCGCTGGATAAATTCAAAGCGCCGAACTTATCATCTCGGCGTGCTTTGCCAGCAAACCATGATCCGCCATTTTCCCCGTGTGAGGCCGCAACGGCTGCCCTTCGTTCATTGGCAATATATGAAAATGCAAATGAAATACCGTTTGTCCGGCGGCCTGCTCATTGTACTGGCGAATTTGCAGGCCATCGGCATTAAACGCTGCCTTGGCCGCACGCGCCACTTTTTGTACCGCTGCCATGAGAGGCAATAGGGTTTGGGGCGATGCGTCCAGCAAATTGCGCGAACCCACCTTCGGTATGACCAGACAATGACCATCCGCCTGTGGCATCACATCCATGAATGCGAGTGTGTGTTCGTCTTCATAAATTCTGTGACACGGAATTTCGCCGCGCAGGATTTTTGCGAAGATATTGCTGGGGTCATAGTCCATGGGTGGTACTCCCTATCATTCGTCCCTTTCATGTCGAAACGGGCTGTGTTCGGCAAGCAGGGCCTGCTCCTGGTCAATCGATAACCGTTCCTGCACAAGGTATTCTGCGACCGCCCGGCTCAGGCCCCGGTGTGCCAGATGATGCATGCTGTAGGTTTTTTCCGGCATATAACCGCGTGCCAGTTTGTGCTGGCCTTGCGCACCCGCCTCAACGCGGGCGAGCCTGTGGGTGATGGCAAAATCAATGGCTTGATAGTAACAAGCTTCAAAATGGAGGTTTGCATGCTGCTCGCTGGCCCCCCAGTTGCGCCCATACAACGCATCGGAACCTATGAGGTTCAATGCCCCCGCAATAATGCGCCCCTGGCGTTTTGCCAGGATGAGGAGAATTGACTTCGCCATGCTTTGATTGATCAGGCTGAAAAACTTGCGGGTGAGGTAGGGCGAGCCCCACTTGCGTGAGCCTGTGTCCATATAGAACGCGAAGAAAGCATCCCAGTGCCGTTCGCGCAGCTCATCACCGGTCACCAGATCAAACGTAATGCCGGCATCCACCACCGATTGCCTTTCTTTGCGAATATTCTTGCGCTTGGATGATGAGAGGCTGGCGAGGAAATCGGCAAAGCTTTGATAACCCTTGTTATGCCAGTGAAATTGGATATCTTGCCGTTGCAGCCACTGGGATTTGTCGGCAACTGTCCAATCATCCTCGGGCAAGAAAGTTACATGTGCGGAAGAAGCGCTAACTTGTGAACACAGCGCAACCAGCCCTTGCGCCAAAACCTTGCGAACTTCTGGTCTTGCCGAAAGCAACCGCGGACCCGTGACCGGCGTAAACGGCACCGAGCATTGCAGCTTGGGATAGTAATGCCCGCCAGCACGATGGAATGCGTCAGCCCAGCCATGGTCAAACACATACTCGCCCTGGCTATGGGATTTCAGGTAACAGGGAGCAACACCCTCAATCACGCCCCTGTCACTTTCGCAAACGAGATGTTGGCCAGCCCACCCCGTTTTGGGTGTGGCGGATCCACTTTGTTCAAGTGCTGCGAAGAACTCATGGGAAACGAAGGGATTGTAGCCAACCGGATTGGCACAGGCATTCCATGCCTCTGCGGGAACGTCCAATACACTCGAAACGCTGTGCAGTTTCAAGGAACATAACCCTCAAATGTAACTTGGTCACAATAGCGCAATGCTTGCGAGCTGTCTTCTTTCGAATGCAGCGTCCAGGTAATTACCGGGTACCCGGCATTGCGGATTTCCGTGATCGGTTCAAAGGGTAAATCGCTCCACAGGTAGGACACGAAATGCGGTTTGGTTGTCTCGAGATGTGCAAAATTTCGCATCTCCAACCGGCGCGCGAGCGGCAAAAAATCATACCAAGGGTCGGTTGTGCGATCAGCCGTAATGCCGCGAACCGTGCATGGTGATAATTCACAAATCGCCGCTAGCACGTGGGGATCAAACGACATCAGACAAAATGGTCCATCATAGGTTTCAAGACTTTTGAGTGCCCGTTTTGCCAGGGTGAAATCATCGTCCCAATGGGACTTGAGCTCAATGACCAGTGTGGCCCGGCCAGCGACCTGTTCCAGCAACTCGCCAAGCGTTTGCATGCGGTCGGCACTTCCCAGAAACTTGACCCGCGTCAGTGCCCTGGTCGAAAGCGCCTTTACCGGTCCCTTGGTATCGGTAAGTCTTTCCAAGGTGTCATCATGAAAAACCACCGCCTCGCCATCGGCGGTCAACTGAAGGTCACATTCAATCGCGTAGCCGTGTTTGATGGTATTGGCAAAGGCGCTTTCGGTATTTTCAATAATGCCTTTGTTGTTGTCATGGAACCCACGGTGGGCAATGGGGTTGTTTACAAGCCAATTCAAATCACGAAGTTGGGGAGTAAACCGCATGTGTCATTCAATCTCCACGATAGCTTCGATCTCAACTGACAGGTTGAACGGCAACGACGGCGATGCCACAGCAGATCGCGCATGACGGCCCTTCTCACCAAACACTTCAACCATCAAATCAGAAGCCCCATTGATAATCTTGGGATGATCTGCGAAATCCGCTGTGGCGTTCACAAAACCCAGGAGCTTCACTACACGCTTTACCCGGTCCAAATCGCCGCCACAGGCCTCTCGCAACTGGGCCAGAACGTTGATGCCTGTCAACCGCGCCGACTTTACGCCGTCTTCCATTGAAACCGTGCCGCCAAGCTTGCCTGCAAATTGTATCTTGCCGTCCACCACGGCACCTTGCCCGGAAATGAAAACCAGGTTTCCCGTTCGCACCCAAGGCACGTAGTTTGCAACGGGTTTCATGGGTGTTGGCAATACAACGCCAAGCTCCGCAAGCCTTTTATCAATCTTTCCCATATCGAACTCCCTATAATATGTCGCGTGGGCTTTTGCCGTCGAAGAAATCCTGCAGATTATCCACTGCCTTCATGCCCATGGCAATGCGCGTGTTTTTGGTGGCACTTCCAAGGTGCGGAAGCATGAAAACATTATCCAGTTCGCGGTAACGCGGGTCAATGTTGGGTTCACCTTTGAACACATCAAGTCCCGCTGCTGCCAATTTGCCGGATCGGAGCGCTGCTATCAGCGCCTCATCGTCGACAATGTCACCGCGCGCTGCGTTCACAATGATTGAGTCTGGTGGCATCAGTGCAAGTACATGCGTGTTGACGATGCCCCGTGTTTCCGGCGTTGACGCGCAATTGATGGACAGGAAATCACAATGTGGCAGCATGTTCTCAAAGCGTGCATGATATGTGGCTCCATATTCGAGGTCCACCTCCACCCGTTTCCGGTTATGGTAGTGCAGCTCCATGCCAAATCCACGGGCCCGCCTGGCTACTGCCTGCCCGATGCGCCCCATCCCGAGAATGCCAAGCCTGCGCCCGCTAAAATCCAGCCCCAGTGGGGTTACCAGCGAAGGGGCAGGCCATTGGTTGCCCCGCACCATGCGGTCACCCCAGCTGGCACCGCGAGCAGCCCCCAGCATCAGCAGAAGCGAAATATCGGCCGTGGCATCGGTAAGCACATCAGGGGTATTGGAAACGGCAATTTTGCGCGCCTTTGCCGCAGGAATGTCGATATGATCGGTGCCGACCGAAAATGTCGCAATCATGCGGATGGAGGCGGGCAGGGCGTCAATAACGTCGGCCCGGCACCTGAACATGGAGGATATCAGCAAGGCATCAAATTCCTTTGCCCGGAAAACAACCTCCGCGGCGCTGAACAGGCGATCTTGCGTATTCAGCTCGGCAGCAAAGTCGCGGGAAAGTCGTGCTTCCACCTCAACAGGCAAGCGGTGAACCACCAGAATTCTTGGTTTGGCCATTGTTGTCATGTTTTCTTTGCCTTATCCTTCACTTGCGCAAATCACGCAGTAATGTGAACAATGGACCACCGCACACACGGAGATTCAAGGGTGTTGAAAAGACTTTTATTGGCCGGCATTTTCGTAACGTTGAGTTGCCATGCGATGGCAGCGGTTGTCGTGCCGCATCGGGCAATTTATGAATTGCAAATGTTGCGTGCCAACCAGGGCGCCAACCTCGGTGGCATCTCTGGCCGCATGGCGTATGAAGTGACCGGAAGCGAGTGTGACGGCTGGACCGTGAGCTTTCGCCTGGTGAACAATTTTGAATACAAGGAAGGCAACTCCCGCCTCATCGATACCCAATCCTCGTCCTGGGAAACCGGTGACGGCAAGGAAATGAATTATAGCGAGAAAGCCTTTGTTGACAGCAAGCCAGATGTTGAAAAGCGCCTCATGGTTTCCCGCGAAGCCAAAGATGGCGTCGGCTTGGGCAAGATCACCCTGCCGAAGGAACTGAAGTTTTCCATAACCGGCGAAACCATATTCCCCATGCGCCACCAGTTGCGCCTGATGGATGCTGCGGAAAAAGGTGAATCCCGCGATGTGTCGCTGATATATGATGGTTCAGACGATGCCAAGCCCGTGCGTGCTATCACGACGATTGGCAGGAAAATTGGTGCGGGCGAAAGCAAGGAGGACAATACAAATCCCAATGCCACCGAGCTGAAAAACCTGCCGTCATGGCCCATTAGCATCGGCTACTACCCGGCTGATGACAACAACGCCGAAACGCCACTTTATCAAATCAGTTTTGACATGTACGAGAATGGCGTGTCCACCGGGCTGGTCATGGATTACGGAAATTTTGCCCTTTCCGGTAAACTCAGCCATCTCGAATTCCTGAAACCGGAGAGCTGCAAATAGGCCTTCCATAAAATTGCTTTGAATTCCCAAAAAGCGCATTATCTGTAGCGCCGCTACGTATTGAGGGGCGAAGTTATGGCTAAGTCGGCAAATTCTGTGACGGCAAAAGGCGAGGGCGGTGTTTCAGCCTTTCTCGACAAAGTTCGCGCCATGCCAACACCCGTCACGTCAGGTGATCGCGGCAAGCTGATCTTTGCAATGGATGCCACCATGAGCAGGCAAGCCAGCTGGGACCGTGCCCTTTCCATTCAGGCAGAAATGTTCGCCGAGACCAGCCGCATTGGCGGCCTTGATGTGCAACTCGTTTATTTTCGCGGGTTCAATGAATGCTGCGCCAGTAAATGGGTGAGCGAGCCAAAGGCGTTGGCCAAACTCATGACAACTGTTGAATGCCGCGGCGGCAACACGCAAATCGCCCGGGCGCTTGCACATGTCAAAAAGGAAATCCGCGCCAACAAAGTGAATGCCGTAATTTATGTGGGCGACGCAATGGAGGAAAGCATTGACAAGTTGTGTCAAAGTGCGGGCGAAATCGGCATGACGGGAACACCCATTTTCGCGTTTCAGGAGGGTGACAATCGCGATGCCGAAACCGCTTTCAGGGAAATGGCCAAATTGAGCCGCGGTGCCTATTTCAAGCTCAATGAGCAATCCGCCCATATGCTGCGTGACTTGCTGTCTGCCGTTGCTGTCTATGCAGCTGGCGGCAAGGCCGCCCTCATAAGCCACGTGAAATCCAGGGGCGGCAATTCGGGTTTGCTTCTCAGGCAATTGAAATAGGACAGCAATGCCCCAACTCATTATCGCGCTTATCATCGTGTTTGGCGGCTACTGGTTGATCAAGCAGTTTGCCGGTTCAACGCCAAGCCAGGCCAAAGGCCTGTCGAAGAAAATGGCAGGCGGCGTTCTCATCGGCGTATCAGGCCTCTTGGCCATGACTGGTAGGATGCAGTTTGCGGCACCACTCTTTGCTGTTGGCCTTGGGCTGTTTGGCTATTCGTCGCAATTTCCCAATGGCTTTACCTGGGGCAATAAATCGCAAGGCCAAAAATCCCGTGTTGCAACCACTACTCTGGCCATGGAACTTGACCATGATTCAGGCACCATGACAGGTGAGGTGCTGGCCGGACCCATGCGCGGGAAGCGCCTTGAGGATTTAAACCCTGATGCTTTGCTATCCCTGTATGAATACTGTGGCACCGCCAACGATCAAAGCGTTTCACTTCTGGAGGCATGGCTTGATCGCAATAAGCCGAATTGGCGCGGCACTTGGGCGGGTGAGCGAAAGTCGCAACGTTCAGGCACAGGAGCCATGACCCGCGATGAGGCGTTTGCCGTTTTGGGTCTTCAGCCAAAGGCAACGCTGCAGGAGATCAAAGACGCTCATCGCCGCCTGATGAAAGACTTTCACCCGGATCGTGGTGGCTCGGACTATTTGGCAGCCAAGATCAATCAGGCCAAGGATATCCTGCTTCAGGATTGAGGCTGGATTGGCATGCAGTCCATGCCTTTTTTGGAAAGCTGTGCGCAGGCTGACTTGGCTGATTTCTGTGTAAAGCCTGAGAAGCGCGCACGATAGACCGTATCAACGCCCTTGAGAACTTCAACGGTGACGGCAGGTTTGTCTTTCAGGAAGTGAAAGCCCGAAGTCTTGATTTGCATTATTTTTTGGCGCGCTTCTTCCTTTTTGGGGAAGGCACCGATTTGGATATTCCACGTGGGATCGATGGAAGCCACTTCAACTTCTTGTGCACGGGCAGGTGCCGCCGCATCGGCCTGCTTCTTTACGGCAAACGGCAACTTGGCGGGCAGCGCAGGTGATGCATCGTTTGCAGCAGCGTCAGGTTCTTCTGTCGAACCATTGGATGTATCATCGATTTTGGCTTCCAAAACCTTGGTTTCTTCAGCCGACGGAGTCTGCGCATTTGCAACTACGGCTTGGAACGTAGTACCTAGCACTGCCACAGCTTCAGTGTCGGCGTCTGGTTCGGCGGGTTCTCCACCAGTCGTGCCGAAAATGGATTTCCGCTTGGGCTTCAAAACTGCGACGTCCGCCGGTGGCTCACCGGGGTTCACGATGCCTTCAGATGAACCTGCTTTGGCAGCAATGGTATTTCCATCCACACATTTCGGAAAAGTTCCGTCCAGCATTCTCATCATGTATTGATTGCGGCTGCCATTTGATGTGGCACCCAAAACAACGCCAACAACGCGCTTGTCTCCGCGCAAGGCGGATGTCGTAAGATTGAACCCCGATGCTGCAATGTATCCTGTCTTGATGCCGTCAGTGCCCTGGTAGCGCCCCAACAGTTTGTTGTGGGTGCGAATGACTTCGCCTTTATAGACAAACGAGGCAATGCGGAAGTAGGGGTAGTATTGCGGGAAGTCCCGCTGAATGCGCAGGCTCAACGTGGCCATGTCACGCGCTGTCGTCCACTGGGCCGGATTTGGCAAACCGGAAGCATTCTGAAATGTCGTCTTGCTCATGCCAATGGCGCGTGCCGTGCGCGTCATGCGGGCGGCAAAATTGGCTTCACTGCCGCCGAGGTTTTCCGCAATCGTTGCAGCAACGTCGTTGGCCGAGCGGGTGACCAATGCCTTGATTGCCGTCTCAACTGTAATGCTGCTGCCGGGCTTCAGGCCAATCTTGGAAGGTTGCATGTTGGAAGCACGACGCGACACCAGCAAATCAGTCGAAAGTTTCACGCGCTTGGCCTGGAGGTCCTGGAACAGGATATAAAGTGTCATAACCTTGGTCAGTGATGCAGGATGGCGAAGGCCGTCAATATCATTGGAAAAAACAATTTTGCCCGTGCGCGCGTCCACTGAAATTGCCGAAAACTGCGGTTTGGCTTCTGCGGCATCAAATGAACCCAAAACCATCAAACCAGTCAGCGCCAGACCGACGACTTGGCCTAAGATGCGGGGAGAAAAGCTCTGCAAATCGAAAAAAAACATCATCAACTCATCTTTGGGTACTCTACCGTCGAGTACGATTTGACAGCCCACCGAATCAGCTCCTGCGCTGATCCACCTCGTTTCCCCCGAAAGCCGAATTCGAAAATTTAGCGTTTCTATGCTTACTATAGCGTAAAGATGTGAATCGCACCTGCTGATTGAACGTTTTCCTCTATGGTGCAACGCAAAAATATTCTTGACATTTATTGTGCAGTGCACATATATGGTGGCATACGGTTAGAAACTGAAACCCATTGGAGCACCCCATGATCAAGTCATTTGAAGATTTACAAGCCAAGAGCAAAGAAGGCTTTGAAGCCTATATCGCATCGACCAGCGCGTTGACCAAGGGTTTCCAGGCCATTGCACAGGAAGCCACTGATTTCTCCAAGAAATCCTTCCGCATAGTCTATCATTTTGATCCCTCGATGAATAGAGGGAAATGCGGAAATGCCGTCGCTCCTGTCGGCCGC
>JANMPF010000592.1:0-3059 GCA_031369725.1 Rhodobiaceae bacterium
CTCATCAGCACCGGCAAGGTGACGCAGAACAATGTGAAGGTGCCAATGTCTGTCCTGGCGCGGTTGAATTATGACTGTCAGGGCATTTCCGTTTCCAACGAATTCAAGGATACAGGCGTTGCCCTTGATGCCTCCAAGTTGAAAGCCGCTTTTGAGGCCAAGAAGGCTTCCGGCAAGGACGTCAAGGTTGCCATGACTTTTCCGGGCGGTACCCATGACCTTTGGCTGCGTTACTGGCTTGCGGCAGGTGGCATAAATCCCGAAACCGACGTTTCAACGGTTGTCGTGCCGCCGCCGCAGATGGTCGCCAACATGAAGGTCGGCAACATGGATGTGTTTTGTGTTGGCGAACCCTGGAACGAACAACTCGTGAATCAGGGTATAGGCTTCACGGCGGCCACCACCGGCGAGCTTTGGAAGGGGCATCCGGAGAAGGCCTTTTCAATGCGCACCGACTGGATTGAAAAAAATCCAAATGCGGTAAAGGCCATTCTCATGGCTGTGATGGAGGCGCAGCAATGGTGTGACGCGGATGCCAACAAGGATGAACTTGCCGCCATTGTTGGCAAGCGTCAGTGGTTCAATGTCCCACCCACCGATATCATTGGCCGCTTGAAAGGTGACATCAATTACGGCAACGGGCGCAGCGTGAAGGACCCCAGCCTGAGAATGAAGTTTTGGGTGAACCATGTGTCTTACCCCTTCAGGAGTCATGATGCGTGGTTTATCGCCGAAAACATGCGGTGGGGAAAATTTGCCGCCGACACCGATGTGAAGGCGCTGATCGCTTCGATCAACCGTGATGACCTGTGGCTGGCGGCGGCAAAGGATTTGGGTATCACTGACCTTCCCGCATCGTCGTCGCGCGGCATTGAAACCTTTTTTGATGGCAAGGTGTTCGATCCTGAAAATATCACGGCCTATCTGGAAGGCCTCACCATCAAGAAAATTGCCTGAGCGCCGACTTTGAAAGGAATTCCCGAAGATGACGGCCGTTGCACGAAAACGACTTGAAACACCCGAACCTGCATCCACTCAAAGGGCTGAAAGTGTGGTGGCATTCACGCAGAAGGGCAAGACCAGGTCATGGTCACGCCCCATTCTGCAGTACTGTGCTTCAGCTATTGAAGCGATTTTGCCGGCGCTGGTGATGACACTCATCCTGCTCACCATCTGGCAACTGTCATTTGGTTCTGCGGGTTCGACCCTGCCATCTCCCTTGCAGGTCTGGCGCGAGGCAAATGACCTTATTGTGCATCCTTTCTTTGACTCTGGCTCCCAGGATATAGGCCTCGGCTGGAGGGTATTGATTTCGCTGCAACGGGTCGCCATGGGGTTTGGCATTGCCGCCGTCGTGGGTATTCTGATGGGGGCCTTGGTTGGCCAATCGGTGTGGGCCATGCGCGGACTTGATCCCATTTTTCAAGTACTGCGTACCATTCCACCGCTCGCATGGCTTCCCATTTCACTGGCGGCCTTCCGTGATTCAAATCCTTCCGCCATCTTCGTCATATTCATTACTTCGGTTTGGCCAGTACTCATAAATACAGCAGCTGGCGTGCGCAATATTCCACAGGACTACCGCAATGTGGCTGCCGTGCTGCAACTCAACCCGGCTGAGTATTTCCTCAAGATAATGATCCCCGCAGCAGCACCCTACATATTCACGGGCCTGCGCATTGGCATTGGACTTTCGTGGCTTGCCATTGTGGCTGCCGAAATGCTCACAGGCGGTGTAGGCATCGGCTTTTTCATCTGGGATGCGTGGAACTCTTCACGCCTTCCAGACATCATCGTGGCGCTTTTTTACATCGGCTTCACCGGCTTTGCACTTGACCGTCTGGTTGCTGCACTGGGCCAATTCGTAACACGCGGAACGTTAGCGGGCTGAACGTCATGAAAAACTATCTGAAAATAGATCACGTCTCCAAATCTTTCTCACGCGGCAGTATCAAAACGGACGTTTTGAAAGACATTTCATTGGGTATCGACAAGGGTGAGTTTGTTTCCATCATCGGCCATTCTGGCTGTGGCAAGTCAACTCTTCTCAACCTCATTGCCGGCCTCACCCGTGTTTCCAGCGGCGTGGTGCTGCTGGAAGACAGGGAGGTGGCAGATCCAGGACCCGAGCGTGCCGTGGTGTTCCAGAATCACAGTCTGCTGCCCTGGCTAACGGTTTATGAAAATGTGAAACTTGCGGTGGACAAGGTCTTCAGGGCCACACGCTCCAAGGCAACACGGCATGACTGGATCATGGAAAATCTCGCCCTGGTTCAAATGCAGCACGCCAAGGACAAGCGGCCCACTGAGATTTCAGGTGGCATGAAGCAACGCGTTGGCATTGCCCGCGCCCTGGCCATGGAACCCAAAGTCCTGCTTCTCGATGAGCCCTTCGGTGCACTTGATGCCCTCACACGCGCCCATCTGCAGGATTCGGTCATGGACATTCATGCACGCCTTGGCAACACCATGGTGATGATTACCCACGATATTGACGAGGCAGTTCTCTTGTCTGACAGGGTTGTCATGATGACCAATGGCCCGGCCGCGAAGATTGGCGAAATCCTCAACGTGAAATTGCCACGCCCGCGCCTGCGCCTCGAACTGGTGGCTGACCCCACTTACGTGACAGCGCGCGAATCCGTTTTGAGGTTCCTCTACGAACGGCACCGCTTCGTGGAAGCAGCATGAGGCTCGCCATGAAACAGAAGCTTGTTATCATTGGCAATGGCATGGCGCCCGGCCGCATGCTTGAAAACCTGCTGGAGACCGCACCAGAAGCCTACGAGGCGGTGATTTTCAACGCCGAGCCCCGCGTAAATTATGATCGCATCCTGCTCTCTCCCGTTCTTTCCGGCGAGAAGACCTTTGAGCAAATCGTCATCCATGGCGATGGCTGGTACATCAAGCACAACATTACGCTTTACAAGGGTCATAGGGTGAAATCCATTGACCGTGCCGCCAAGACAGTTACCTCTGAATCCGGAATCGTTCAGCCCTATGACAAGCTGGTGATCGCCACTGGCTCAGTTCCCTTCATCATCCCGGTTCCTGGCCAC
>JANMPF010000193.1:0-3772 GCA_031369725.1 Rhodobiaceae bacterium
TCCAGACTTTCACCGCCCGCTGTCTCCGCCGGCACTTCCGATGCCTCATCGGCGCCATCAAGGGCCGCGAGATATGTTACGTCACGTTCGTCCTCGGGGGGTTCGTCGGCATCAACGATTTGCGATACCATTTGAGGCTCATCATTGGCCTGCAACGGGGCTGCATCAACAACCGCATCATCATCGTCGTCGTCATCGTCATGATCTGCCGCATCATCTTCTTCCTGCTCGCGCAGCAGTGCCTGGCGGTCAGCCACCGGTATTTGATAATAGTCGGGGTGAATTTCGGCGAATGCCAGAAAGCCATGGCGGTTGCCGCCATATTCCACAAAGGCAGCTTGCAACGAGGGTTCAACCCGCGTTACTTTTGCCAGATAGATGTTGCCTTTTAACTGCTTGCGGGCAGCGCTTTCGAAGTCGAATTCCTCGATGCGGTTACCGCGAACCACGACAACGCGTGTTTCCTCGGCATGTGTAGCATCGATGAGCATTTTGCTGCCCATGTTCTCATATCCTCTGCGGAAGCTGGCGGTGGGGCTTCAAGGATTCCGTCTCCGGAAGCGAGAAACCACAGCGCCCGACAGGCCAGCCTGCGCGAAAAGGGCATCATCCAATTTTTGACGATATGCGTTGCGGACGACTCAGCGAGGGTTGAAAACCCTGTGGCTTGAGGCGCAATCGATCGGTCTTGGATCATGACCCACATTAATCTTTGTTCAAGCCGTTATGGCTCGAACGGTTCAACTCATTTGCGGGGCCGCGCAGAGTTATCAATTCATGCGGCCCGCAAGATTCCTGAAAACAGAAATCTCACCTAGACGTGACTGGGAGGGATAAACCAACTGGTTCTCCGGACCCCCCGGTCACGAAATTATTGCTCTTGCCAGACCAACGATTAAATCGAGTCTGCCGAGGAGACACTCCTTGTTTAGGGAGACTGGCTGGGATTTGCAAGGTCGCATGTGACGCTATGGTGAAATCCTCGAGGTGACGCCTGCAGAAACCTCGGGTTAACCATAGAACCGCTAGTCTTTGCCCCAGGCCAATTCCGGGACACGATATTTTTGATGGGCACTCCTTCCCAAGGGCATTTTTCAAGGCGCAACTTCAGCGCCTGGAAAGCCATTATATCGTTGTTTTTCATAATTTTGGGAAGTTCTCTTGGCTTGGCAGATGCAGTAACGACCGGAGCCCGCGTTGGTGGCGATGGGAACCGCACCAGATTTGTAGCCGACATCTCAAAAGCTGTGAGCTATAGCGTTTATGTACTTCCCGATCCCTACCGCGTGATCATTGACATGCCCGACATGAATTTTGACTTGCCGCCAGGCATTGGCAAAAAGGTGCGTGGGTTGGTAACAGAATACCGCTACGGCATCCTGGAACCTGGAAAATCACGCATCGTCATTGACACCAAGGGCCCGGTTCTGATCGAAAAATCATTCCTGGTGGAAGCCCAGGCCGGCCAGCCCGCCCGCATTGTGGTGGATATTGTCAAAACCACCGAAACTGCGTTCGTGCAATCCTACAACGCAGAGCAAAGCCACGCGCAACAGGAAATTGCAAATCTTGCCGATGAGCTACCCATTGCACCACCACCAACAGACATCATTGCGGCAAGTGCAGAACCTGAAAAACCCATTGTCGAAAACAAGCCCGGTCGCAAAATAATTGTTCTGGACCCTGGCCATGGCGGCATTGATCCTGGTGCCATGAGCCCTCACGGCACCAGGGAGAAAGATGTGGTATTGGCCTTTGCCATGTCTTTGCGCAAAGCACTCGTGTCCACCGGCAAATATGACGTGGTACTCACCCGCGATGATGACAGGTTCATTAGCCTCAAGCAGCGCGTTGAAGTCGCCCGCCGGGTTAATGCCGATCTCTTCCTTGCAATTCACGCTGACACGGTGCGTGGAAGAGACGCCCGCGGCACCACCATTTACACATTGTCCGATACAGCATCCGACGCGGAAGCCGGAGAATTGGCCAAGAAAGAAAATCGCGCCGATATCATTGGCGGGTTGGACCTCGAAACCGAGAACAAGGAAATCACCGATATTCTGATTGACTTGGCTCAGCGCGAGTCAAAGAACCACGCAGTTTTCTTTTCCAAAAAAGCCGTGGCACAGCTCAAGCCGCTGACCCTGATGACAGGCAAGCCCATGCGCTCTGCCGGTTTCATGGTCCTCAAAGCCCCGGATGTTCCCTCCGTGCTCATTGAGCTTGGCTACCTCTCCAGCAATCTCGATGAGAAACTGCTCACCTCAGACGCCTGGCAAAACAAGATAGCCCATGCTTTTGCCGCAGCCGTTGACGGTTATTTCGCAACCGAAGTGGCATCCAAAACTAACTGAGATTTTCCGGATAAGCTGTTCGGAATGGGATGCAAGTGTCATGTGGTATCTCACCATAAAATTTGGGTCGCCTAGCCTTGGCCATAATCCAAGCCTAGCAAAACCTGCATAGCTTGTGCTATCGCCAAATGCTGCGAGACACGGATGAGGGGCAGAACTGTTCTATGTTAAGATTTTTAGGATGGCTTTTTACCGCCGGGTTCATGATCTTCTTGGGTCTGGCCGGGGCCTTGGCCTATGTGATCTTTGATGTATCCAAGGACTTGCCTGATTATAAACAGTTAGCCTCCTATGAACCCGCGGTGATGACGCGCATTCATGCCGCCGATGGCTCACTTCTTGCTGAATACGCGGATCAGCGGCGCTTGTTTGTGCCCATCAACTCCGTGCCAAAGCGATTGATACAGGCCTACATCTCTGCCGAAGATAAAACTTTCTATCAGCATGGCGGCCTGGATTGGCGTGGCATTGCTGCAGCAGGTCTCCGCTACGCCCAGGTGAAAATTACCGGCCACGGCCAAATTGTTGGTGCCTCAACCATTACCCAGCAGGTTGCCAAGAACTTTCTGCTTGGCAATGAGCAAACCATAACCCGTAAACTGCGTGAAGCCATTATTGTCCAGCGCATCGAGAAGGCTTTTTCAAAAGACCAGATTCTTGAACTCTATCTCAATGAAATTTTTCTCGGCCTAAACTCTTATGGCATTGCTGCGGCCTCGCTGAATTATTTTGGCAAGTCACTGAATGATCTCTCGCTTGATCAAATGGCCTACCTCGCCGCGTTGCCAAAAGGCCCCAACAACTATCATCCCTTCAAGCACAAGGACCGCGCCATTGAACGCCGCAACTGGGTTCTGCAGCAGATGTTCGATAATGGTTACATCACGCAAGCCGAACTTGATGATGCCACCAAGAAGCCGCTTGAAGTCAGTCCCCGTCCTTTCGGCGCACAGCTTTTTGCCGCCGAATCTTTTGCTGAAGAGGTGCGCCGCGAATTGGCGTCGATGTATGGCAAGGATACGTTGGGGCGGGGTGGACTCTCGGTGCGCACCACGCTTGATCCAAAACTCCAGATTTTTGCAAGGCAGGCCCTTGCACGCGGCCTGATCGCTTTTGACCGCAAGCGTGGCTACCGCGGGCCAGTCGGCAAGATTGTAATCAAGGGTGATTGGGGTGAGCAAATTGCAACGCCGCGAATACCTGATGACGTGGCACCTTGGCGCTTGGCCGTGGTTCTCAATGTGACTGATGAACAAGCCGATATTGGCCTGCAACCGAAGTTGATGCCCGACGGAAAGCTCGACACGGCGCGTGAAACCGGCGTTGTTCCGGTAGCCCTTCTCAGCTGGGCGCGAAAATATGTTGATGGCACCGAACTTGGCCCCAAAATTGCCAAGGCGGGCGATGTTCTGGCACCG
>JANMPF010000024.1:0-2543 GCA_031369725.1 Rhodobiaceae bacterium
TGGCTTGCTATCTGTGTGGCAAAGATCGCATCGTTGTCGGCAAGGCCGGCGATGACGGCAGGATCAAAGCCACCTTGTTGGGCCATGACGCTCTTTGGTGACATGCGGTCAGGCTCGGCAAACAGTATATCGAATGCAACCACTGCTGCGCCGAGCTCACCGAGACGCGAAAGCAGCTTTGCCACCAGTGTGCGTGGCCAAGGCCACTGGCCAAGCTCCTTGAGCGAGCGCTCGTCGATGTCGACAATGCGGACAGGAGTTGCCTCGTAAGCGCGGGGTGCGGCGCGTTGGTATTGGTCGAAGGCAAAATCGCGGACATTCCGAAAGATGGCCAAATCCGCCCAGCGCAAGCCGGTAAGCAAAGTTACAATGACCAAGCCAAAAATTATGGCTTTCCAGGTGGATCGTACGCGCATGGGGCTTGGCTTATCTCCTTCACGGCACCGTCCGCACCAACAAAGATGCAGCGGCCATTGATGAAGGTTAAGTCGACTCTTGTCTTTAAGCCAGAGTTCGTTTGGAAACGATCATGATATCCAACGGTGTCTATTGCGCCAGACGGCAAACGCAAGATGTGAGTAAAAATGGTGCAGTCTTTTTTGGGTTTGGCTAAGTTTCTATCATCGGAAAGCTGATGGTTGCGGTGGCCAATCATGGTTTAGCGGTTTTTCAATGGTTTGCTCAAAGCCTGGGAGTTGGCATGGTTCTTGTATCTCATTAACTCTTAACAATCGCAGAGGTGTGGCATGAAATACGTTACAGCAGTGATTCAGCCTTTCAAACTCGAAGAAGTGCAAAGTGCGTTGGACAAAATCGGCGTCCAGGGCATCACCGCAAGCGATGTGAAGGGACACGGTCGCCAGAGCGGTCACACGGAAACCTACCGTGGGGCTGAATACAAGGTGAGTTTTGTATCGAAGGTCAAAATCGAGTTGGCGGTTGAAGCCTCGATGCTTGCCGAGGTCATCGAAACGATCCGGACGTCTGGACAGACCGGGTCAATCGGCGACGGGAAAATATTTGTCTCCACGCTGGAACAAGCCGTGCGCATTCGCACCGGTGAAACCGGTCAAGCAGCTCTCTGAGGGTCAGGCGTCGTCTACCGCTAATGCCCATGGCAAGGTAGGTGGCGCTTCTGGACAAGAAGGTGCAGTCGATTTATGCGAGGCCGCACATAAATTCTCAGAATCTACTACAGCAGAATTCGGTTTTTACTTCACAAATGTCGATTAGCTTGACCATCTCCAGCCCATAGACGTAGGCTGATCTTACAGATCAAGATGCTTGGGAGCAGTTCGATGAAAACCACATTGTGCGACCTGCTCGGCATTGATATTCCCATTATTCTGGCGCCGATGGGCATTGCTGTTGGGCCAAGACTGACAGCCGCCGTTTGCAACGCAGGCGGTCTCGGCACAATTCCTTTGTGGCGCGCGGACATGGAGACTCTTCGCGGGCAAATTCGTGAGGTAAAGTCCCTTACAGACAAGCCATTCGCCGTGAACCTGAATCTTGATTTTCCGCAGGAGGAACGGCTAGAGGCCTGCCTCCAGGAGCGCGTTCCTGTGATCTCATTCTTCTGGGGCGACCCTGGGAAGTTGGTTTCCCGTGCTAAAGCTGCTGGCGCCATCGTCATGCAGACTGTAGCTACGGCAAAGGAGGCCGAGGTCGCAGTCGGGTATGGTGTGGATGTTATCGTGGCGCAGGGTTGGGAAGCAGGCGGCCATGTCTGGGGAACCGTCGCAACCATGGCTCTGGTGCCAGCCGTTGTCGACGCCGTGGCACCAGTGCCGGTAATTGCAGCCGGCGGGATTGCTGATGGGCGCGGGCTGGCCGCAGCACTGGCACTCGGTGCTTCTGGTGCCTGGATTGGCACAAGATTTCTTGCGAGCAGCGAGGCCTCTATCCATCCGCACTACCGTGACCGTTTGTTGAAGGCTTCTGAGAGCGATACTGTCCATCTACAAGATTTGTTCGATCTTAATTGGCCCGATGCACCACACCGAGTGCTCCGCAACAAGACTGTGACCGACTGGGAGGTTGCTGGGCGCCCCGAGACTGGCAAGCGCCCCGGCCAAGGGGAGATTGTGGCGCGCTCCAAGTCTCTCGGAGAAATCCTCCGATATCGCGCATACACGCCGGGTGTTGATGCCGAAGGGGATATCGAAGCGCTTTCGATGTGGGCCGGACAAGGCGTGGGATTGGTAAAGAAGCTTCAACCAGCCGCCGATATCGTGCACGAGATCAACGACGAGGCTTCCATGATACTGAAGCGTTTGAGTACAATGTCAGGTTAGGGTCAAAGTGAGAGGATTAGCAGGTTCCGTGCGGCCTCTTCGTAGCCATGCCGAGGTGTCTAAGACGACTTCCTCGGGTTCTTACTCAGAATTTAGCCTGTTTCTCACTTCATGCGACAAGGTTGACGGGTGGCAAACCAATCATTGCGCGGCAGGCGATCTCGTTCCTTCGCGCCAGCTTCGTGGATCGCCGCCGGAGTTAACCGTCCAAACGCCTTCGATCAGGCCGGGCTTGACGATATCGCC
>JANMPF010000027.1:0-2390 GCA_031369725.1 Rhodobiaceae bacterium
GCTCTCGATGATAGCGTCTTTGGAATAATAACCTGCCGTGAGCGGGAAGCCGGTGAGTGCCAGATTGCCGATGATCATCAAAATCCAAGTCTTGCGAATGTGCGGGGCAAGGCCACCCATCTTGCGCATGTCCTGCTCGCCGGACATGGCGTGGATGACGGAGCCTGAACCCAGGAACAGCAGGGCTTTAAAGAAGGCGTGGGTGAAAAGATGGAATATGGCCACGCCATAGGCGCCGAGGCCCAAAGCCACAAACATGTAGCCCAGTTGCGAACAGGTGGAATAGGCGATTACGCGCTTTATGTCATTCTGCACGAGCCCAACGGTTGCTGCAAAGAACGCGGTGATGGCACCGATGATGACGACAACTTCCCGTGCGTGGGGAGCAAGTTCAAACAGCGGCGACATGCGGGCCACAAGGAACACACCGGCGGTGACCATGGTTGCAGCATGGATCAATGCCGATACAGGTGTTGGGCCTTCCATGGCGTCCGGCAGCCATGTGTGCAGCAGGAACTGGGCGGATTTACCCATGGCACCCATAAACAACAGGAGGCAGAGGGTGGTCAGCACATCAAGGTCCCAGCTGAGAAAGTGCATGGTTTTTCCAACGGCCGTTGGGGCCGCCGCAAAAATCGTGTCGAACTCAATGGACTGGAACATATAAAAGCAGCCGAAGATGCCGAGTGCGAAACCGAAATCACCCACACGGTTTACAACGAATGCCTTGATGGCGGCGGCATTGGCCGATTCCCGGGTGTACCAGAAGCCAATGAGAAGATAGGACATGAGGCCCACGCCTTCCCAACCGAAGAACATTTGCAGAAGGTTATTGGCGGTGACCAGCATCAACATGGCGAAAGTGAAGAGCGAGAGAAAAGCAAAAAAGCGCGGCTGGTGCTCATCGTGTTCCATGTAACCCAAGGAATAGACGTGCACGAGGGCCGAAATCGTGTTCACTACCACCAGCATTACAGCCGTGAGTGCGTCAATGCGCAATGACCAGTTGGCAGACAATGCACCAGAATTCACCCAACGCAGAACCTCGACCTTTACGTCGTGGCCTTCATGGAGAAAACCATAGAAAACGATCCAAGACAAAACGGCAGAAACGCAAAGCAACGCCGTGGTTAAATACATGGGCCAAGCCGGACCATCATAATGACCATGGGTATCGTCATGGGCGTGATCGGCGTGGGCCGGCGAAGAATGATCACCATAGACATCGGCGTCCGACCCCAGGTTCTGGAAAACCTGGGTGCCGCCAAAGCCCGCAATAAGTGCCCCCAACAGGGGAAGAAATACGATGGCCTGATACATGGTTTCGCGTCAGCCCTTCATGAGATTGATATCTTCCACCGCGATGGATCCGCGGTTACGGAAGTAAGTTACCAGAATGGCGAGGCCGATGGCTGCTTCCCCGGCGGCCACGGTCAACACGATGAGTGCGAAGACCTGGCCCACGAGATCATGCAATGCCGCCGAGAAGGCCACGAGATTTACATTCACGGCGAGCAGCATCAACTCAATCGACATCATGATGACGATGACGTTCTTCCGGTTGAGGAATATGCCAAAAATGCCAATGGTAAAAAGAATGGCGGCAACGGTGAGATAGTGTGAGAGGCCAATAACCATGATTAAATCCCCTGCCCAGGTTTGACTTTAATGATTTCCACAGCGGTTGCCGGGTTGCGTGCGACCTGTACCGAAACATCCTGGCGCTTCACGCCTTGCTTGTGGCGCAGCGTAAGGACAATGGCACCGATCATGGCAACCAGGAGAATGAGGCCTGATGCCTCAAAGTAGTAGACATACTTGGTATACAGAATTTGACCCAGGGCTTGCGTATTGGTGATGCCCGCCGCGGTAGGTGCAGCGGCTGCCGAGAGTGCCGTGGGTGTGAAACCCCATGAGCCTGCAACAAGTGCCAGTTCAACCAGCACGATGAGGCCGATGGATCCGCCAATGGGCATATAGTTCAGCATGCCTTGGCGGAGTTCAACGAAATCGACGTCGAGCATCATCACCACGAAGAGGAATAGCACAGCGACGGCACCCACATAAACCACCACCAAAATCATGGCGAGGAATTCAGCGCCCATCAAAATAAACAGGCCCGCAGCGTTGAAAAAGCAGAGGATAAGGAACAGCACAGAATGCACGGGGTTGCGCGATGAAACCACCATAACGGCTGAGGCTACGGCCACGCCGGCGAACAGATAAAAGAAGAGAGCTGTTATCATGTGACTATCTCTCCATTACCTGTAGGGCGAGTCCAGCGCGATGTTCTGCGCGATTTCGCGTTCCCAGCGGTCACCATTGGCCAACAGTTTTTCCTTGTTGAACAAAAGCTCCTCACGGGTTTCGGTGGCATACTCAAAATTCGG
>JANMPF010000200.1:0-3033 GCA_031369725.1 Rhodobiaceae bacterium
TTGCTTCCGCGCGGATTGGTCTGGGCCAGGAATGTGGCAATCAACGGCAGGAACAGGGAAGTCAGGATGATCACCAGTTTGCGATTCAACTCGGACATCATCTCAGCAGGCGAAGTGCCAGGAGGAGGCGTATCAAGCCGCTCGTAGAGGCCATTGATGGAGAACTCCTGCTCATCATCACCGCGCTGGTGAAAATGCACAGAAGGTGGCGTCAACGGGAAAGCCAGAGTTTGAAATTCCAAATTCTCCGGAGTCTCTGGTTGGCCCGTCTTGACGAAGGCGGGTTGTCGCACAATCAGCCGATTTCCATCATGTAATATCAATTGCGGCAGGTGTTCACCGACGATCACGTCGCCGTGGGCTGCAATGATCTCCGTCTGGCTGCCATCACTATTTAACTGGAAGACAAAGATGTCTTTGAGGGCATAGGTTTCAGCGTCAATGTGTTCAACATAGATCGTTTGCTGGCCAATTGTCGTGAATACGCCCTCACGAATGGCAAGATATGGCGCCACATGCTGGAGCCGGAACGCCAACTCCCTGTAGCTGTAACGCGACCATGGCTCAAGCCAACCCAAAACCAGGCAATTGATGACGGTTACCACGACTCCCAGCATCACCATTGGCAGGATGAGCCGGGTAAGACTCATTCTATTGGCAAAAAACGAGGCGAGCTCATAATTGAGCGACAGGCGCCTGACCACCGTGTAAACACCAAAAAACAGGGAAAATGGAAGAATAAAGCCCAGATAATGCGGCATAAACAGCAAAGTGAGCTCGATGACCAGACTGAAGGCCTGTGAAATGCTCGATCCTGACTTCAGGACCAGCACCATTCGCACCGTCGAAAGCAGGAGGATGCCCACCGTAAGTGTGCTCAACATGACGCCAAGTACATGCCGAAGTAAATATCTATCAATTATCCTAGGTATCTTGCCGCCTCCCAGCTTCGAAACTTGTAATTGAAAAGCAATAATGCGTTAGCGCACCGAAATGTGCAATGTTTCGTTCAAATTGTTGGATGCAGCAGGTACCGCAAGTTCCACCAATTTAAACGTTAGGCGGCGTGAAGGGCGCACCGACACGCCACTTGTCACGCAGGTATTGCAACGCAATTGTGTTGTGGCGCTGTTCATCAGAGCCCACCCCCCGGTTGATGCGCCCGAGACTGGTGTTGCGGTAAAATCTGCGCAGAAATTTCGGCTGATAGTTGTATCTGCCAGCCGCAATGACAAACCGGTCTGCCTTGCAATGGCCGCTGATCCACACATCGTCCACAAAAAAACTTTCAGGCGGTGCTCCCGTGTAATCGGTCAACGCCGCAAGATCGAAAAAACCAGGCCGAACAATATATCCAGACAGGCCCTGAAGTATATCAACCGCCATGCGACTGTGAACTCTTCTGGCGCGGACAGGTGCCGGTGGCAGCATCTGAAAATTTGCCCAAATCGTTGTCGGCCGGTCAACCAGATCTTTGGGCACCACCCACCCACTCATGCCGCAAGCCGAACCCGTGTCCATCTGGGCTGCATCTTCGAGGTCACGAACCAGATTGGCGGGATAGATCCGGTCATCATCTACGACAATTATGTTCTGCAACGCTGGCTCACGAAGCAGTGTGGGCACAAGCTTGGTGGCAGGCCCCATATCTTCACAAGCCATGACCTGCACCGACTTCAACCCCCGCAAAAATTCCGGCACCACATAAGGCACCTGTTCGCGCTTGCTGAACTCCGGCAGGTTTACAATAATGCGCCTTGGTGCCCGCGATTGCCGCATCAGGCTCTTCAGTGTCGCCGCCAAATAAGGCATGCGGCTTGGGATCGTTGTCAAACTAACGATGCAGTTCGACCGGTTGGGGTTTTCTGCCCAGAACTGGTCAAGCTTTGCAATATCAGTGCGCGTCAAAATGAACTCGTCAAGGAGATCCCTGACAAGCGTTTCGCCCTCGAAAAAATCATGGATTTTGATCGCAACTGCAGCGAGGCAGGCAGGCAAGACAATTGCTGATGCAACGAGCCAATATGACATTCCGATGGTCTACCCCCAACAACAGCCCGCGGTTCAGCGGTCCACTCTAGACAAATCTGGGGCTGATTCCGCCTGCCCATAGAATTTAAATTTCACCCCCAAGGCGCGCAATATAATACCCAAGGCAGAGGCAAAATCAGCAATGGCGCGATGCACCCGCCAGGGTGACGCCAGTGACCAAAAAAGATGATTGACTGCAAAGCCAAGCTTTGCACCCGCTCGCCGTAAAACCAATGCCGCAAAGCCAGTTCGTGACGGGTTTCTGAGTGCCGCAATTTGCGCGATTGCAACCCCGTCACGAAGCCCGCGGCGCCAGATATAGCGTCTTTTCAGTCGTGATTGTGGCACGGATTCTCTTACGACCGCAGTCTCAGCCACCACATGGGCTGCGCCATTTGCAACCAGGCGGCTGAGAAACTCATTGTCCTCGCCCCCTGAAAAATTGAACTCGTCTTGGAACCACTGGCTCGCATCCGCCGGAATGCATGTGGCACGTAGTATCAGGTTGGAGGTTCTGAGCGAGTCGCCGTAAGCATTGAAGAACCTGCCCTCTGTTGCCCAGCGTGGCGGTGCCTGGGTGTACTCCGGAATGACTGGGCCACAGGCAATGTCAGCCCCGGTTTGCTCGATCCGCCGGATCAGATTGGTCAACCATTCAGCCTCAGGAACCTCATCATCATCAATGAAAACCAGAAAATCCGGATGCAGCGCAAGCGCCAAAGCCATTGCCCGGTTTCTTGCACAAACAAGTCCGGGTTGAACTATGCGATCATACACAATATTCATTGAGGTGATGAAGGCTGAGACAACTCTTTCAGATTGATTTGGCCCATTGTCCACAACAATTGTCGTACAGTCGTGCACCTTCGCCTGCCCAGCCAGCACCGCGAGCAACCGTTGCAGTGAACCGGCTCTCTCAAATGTGCATATCAGTATGCAGGTCTTGGGCATGTCACTGCTGTAATTGTCGTACCCCCATTATGTCGCGAAGACGATTGCCAA
>JANMPF010000053.1:0-2910 GCA_031369725.1 Rhodobiaceae bacterium
TTTGCGGGGTCTTTCCAGTCGAGATACCAGATTTTCCAGGCGAATTTCGCCTCATCGCTGTTATCAATTGTCGCCTGTTGCCACGGCCCGTCGTCGATCTTCACTTCAACCTTGCTGATCGGAGCGCCCCAGGCCGCACCAGTTATCCGGTAGCTGTTGTCCTTTGATGTGACCCTCGCTGGTGCCGACTTCAACAGGGCGCGGCCGACGGACGTTTCGGCCCACACGGTCTCTCCGTTATGCTCTTCCTCACGAATGGTGACATAGTCACGCGCCATGAACTTGTTCCTGAAAGGTCTGTCACGCAGCTCAATGCGCTTCAGCCATTTGACATTGGCGATACCGTACCATCCGGGTGCAATGAGCCGCAGCGGGAACCCGTTCGGCGCTGGCAAGGCCGCCCCGTTCATTTCGTAGCACAGGATATTATTGGGGTTCATCGCGTCGGCGAGCGACATGCTACGCGCGAAGTTCTGATGCATTTTGATATCGCGCTCCTTGATCTCAACATCGCCCGCATCGGTTCCCCAGAACACCACTTCGATGCCGTTGTCCTTCACGCCCGCCTCTTCAAGAATGGCGGCGAGCGGCGTGCCCGTCCAGCGGGCGTTGCCAATGCCTCCGGTAAAGAAGGGGAAGCCGTGATTGCCCGAACATTCCACCGTGAAAGTAACCTTCTGGCGCGGCCGCGCCTTCAGGTCGGCCAAAGTCAGCGCCAGGGGTTTCTTCACCAAGCCATCAACTTCGAGCTTCCACGCGTTCGCGTCGATGACCGGGCGGTCGAAATGGGCAATGCTGAAGAACTTGTCGTTGGGTGTCACCCACGAGTCCAAATCCTCCCAGACGAGTTGAGTCTTGATTACTTCCGGTACCGGATTGGCAGCTGGCTGATCGAGCCATGCTATTACGGTCTCGCCCGCCCGGCTAGGAAAGGCCTGGGCGAACCGCGACTGGAAAACCGCCAGGGCGGCGAGCGCCGCACTGCCATTAATGATGAATTCCCGGCGTGCAAGAGTAGACATGGCAACCTCCCCTTTATCAATTCATAATTCGGCTTGGGAGTGAAGGTCCGCCTTTTCCAGAAATTCCGCATCCCCCAAATGGGGGAGACGATTAGTGCTGGTTGGCGTTTCTAATCTGGGCGGCGCGCGCCACCAGTTCTGCCTGTCGCCGCGATCCGGTCTTGGCGAAGACTGTCTTCAGTTGACTGCGCACGGTCTGGCGGCTTACTCCGAATGTAGCCGCGGCTGCATTGAGGTTGTGGCCTTCGCAGATTGCCGCGGCCAAGCGAGCTTCGGCGCTGGTGAGGCCGAACACCAGGCTGAGCAGGGCCGCGTCGGTGATGGACGGTCGGCTCAGGTCGCTCACCACGAGAACGGCCCGGCAGCCTTCAAATATATCGTTCGAAGCAGTGGTCACCGGCATCGCCTCGATCAGCAGCCAGGGCGTGCCGCGGCGCGCAATAATCATCGGCGCAGGAAGCGGCCCCGCGGCAGATTTTGCATGTTCAATTTCCGCCATGAAGCGGTCAAGCCGCGCCAAGCTGGCATTTGCGGCTGTCCAAAGCCTGCCATTGCGTATGCCGAATTCGTTGCAGAACAGATCTTCGGCTCGGCGGTTGATGCGCGCCACTCGCCCGTACATGTCAATAAGCATCGCAGCACATCCGGCTCTGTCGAGCGTGAGAACTTCGTTCTCCGCGCCAGCCCGTGAGATTTTTTCCGCCAAGCCAATGATACGCGCCATACGCCCGGCAACTTCAGCAATGGACTCTAAAACATCCGGGGCGAATGGTTCATTGCCGCGAAAGAACGGTAAACACCATATCCGGTCCTCAACATGAAATATCCCGCACGCCCAATGCAAACAGCCCGCCGGTCCGGTGATTTCCTGATGAAACCGCGAGTGCCTGATTTCATCGTCGGTGAACAGTTGCGACTGGAGGACCGCCCGGTAGCCCCTGTCCACATAGGGGGCACCCCGTGTCACATAGACATCCGTTGCCCATTCCAGGTTCCGCCGCCACAGCTCATCTATCCTCCACGCGCCCGTAGAGCGGACCACGCCAAATGGACGTTGCGAGATTACATGCGGCAGGACTTGGCAGGCATGGGCCCCCATCGAATGGGCCAAATGATCCAACGCCCCCGTCCACAATTGCGGTGAAGCGATGGCATCATAGCACATTTCCAAGGCACGATCGGTTTCCGGAGACAAACCCACTGAATGGACCTCCTGCCCGATTTTCAATATCACGCGCGAAGGTAGGGAGCAATCCAAGGCAATGGAACGGTGGCGCAATCGCCATAAATGAGATGATTTTTGGCGGCAGCAATTTCAGTCAATAGAATGGAGTTCCACTGCGGGTCGAAAGCGGCCTCAGCTTATCCTGTTCAGGTGCCATACCGGAAAGATCGGACTTCCTTGGTCGCCGCGTTGCCGGGCCTGAAAACGGCAGTTGTTGGAAAAATTGTTTAAAATTAACTATAATTTTAATTAACAGCAGGCAGGACCTGGCATCTGCCTCTTTTGCTGATCGCGCTTCCATATTCCTTCCACAAGTTTGACACAATAACGACGCATTCAAGGCAAAATTCCTCCGTCCACTGATTTTCATGGCACTTTTGGGAGTTGCTGCAGTGACTGGGCGGCCCCGCAATGAGCACTTGCCAGCAATTTTTCAACCGAATGTCAGCTTTCTGTCCATTTATTCACCATTTCATCTGGAAAATGGAAAACGGGAACTTTGTGGCGACTTGAGTGTTTGACTGCATAGAACAATTAAGTGGAGTTTCATCATGAAGAAAATTTTAGCAGCATCGGCTCTAGCAGCATCCATCATATTTGGAATGGCTACTGCCTCGGAAGCAAAAACAAATGTGCATATCTATTTTGGCGTACCGCATTATT
>JANMPF010000060.1:0-2195 GCA_031369725.1 Rhodobiaceae bacterium
TTTGCGGGGATGGCACATTGCGCGGCGTGGTGGCGACGATGGCCGGTGTTGGCAGCGGGACAGATTGTCGGCCCAAACTACCGGCCGCCGACATAATTTCCATCAGGAATGAGAGGCCAAGGGACAGCGCAAAACCTGCCAGCGTCAGAAGCAGAACCAGGGGGCCGGTTTTCGGAAATGATGGCGAGGTGGGCGTTTGCGCGATCTGAATAACGCGCGCAAGGCCCGGTTGGGTTGCAATGTCCTGGCGCGCGCTTGCATCGGCAAAACGCAAGAGGAGTGACTCAAGCAGGGCTTTGTCTGCCGTTGAATCCCTGATCATCGCTTGCAACTTCACATCGTCGAGATTGGCTGTCGACGTACTACCCTTCATTTCCTCAAGACGGGCGCGAAGAGAATCCTCGCGCGCCCTGGCAATTTTTGCCTGCTGGTCCAGACCTTCAACAACTTTCAATGCTTCGGTGCGGATTTGCCGGTTGATGTTCGTGAGGTCATTTTGAGCCGCCATCATTTTGGGGTGATTGGGCAAATAGACAGCCGACAGCTCGGCAACCCGGCGGGCAGATGTCACCTGCTGTTCACGCAGGCGCTGCACATTGGGAGAATTCAAAACATCGGTTGAGGCATCGACGGTCCCTTTGGAACTTAGAATTTCATTTATTTCCTTGGCGCGTTCTTCGGCTTCGGTCCGCGCTGTTTCAGCTAGGGTTATTTGGGTATTCAGTTCGGAAAGTTCCTGGGTTCCGAGGGTGGATGTTTGCCCTTTCAACAGGCCGTATTGGGCACGGAATGATTCAATTTCGGATTCAGACGTTGCCAGCTTCTTGCGCAAATCGGCGATCTGGCTTCCCAGCCACTCACGCGCCCGCCTGGTGGGCTGGGCCTTTGCTTCGGCAGTTGACGTCACATAGATGTTCACCAGGGCATTGGCCACTTCAGCAGCGGTTGCCGGATCATTGGCCGAGTATTTAACCGCGACGACATTTGACAGTGGAACCTGATAGACATTCAGCTGTTTAAAATAACGCCGCAAGGCGCGCTCTTCGGGTGTCATGCGACGGGGATCGTCGCTGAAGCCCCAATTGACCAACATATCGTTTATGGCTCGGATGCTTGTTGCCTTTAGAGGATCAAACTCATCGCGCTCTTGCAAATTCAATGCTGAAACAACCCGCAACGCCAGGTCACGCGACCGCATAACTGAAATTTGGCTGAGGATGTCGCGGTCATCAATCGTCGGTGACTGTTGCTGGTTGTCGGGAACCTGCGCGCGGTCGAAAGGTGACGCCAGGTTTTCGATGAGAACCTGCGCCTCGGTGGAATAGAGCGTTTTCGAGATTGAAATGAAACCAAAACCCGCCGCAAAGCCAAACACCGTGAGCGTGAGTATGAGAAGTTTATGCCTGCCTATGCCCCGCAACACGTCGAGCAAGTTAATTGATGGCGCTAGTTGTTCCATGGTGACGCGAGAGCCCCTGATTGCGTTGTATTTCACGACTTGTTTGAGGCATTTATGGTAACCAATGTCTTAACGCTGTCAGAATCTGTCAAAATCTTTGCTGCCATTAAGCCCTTGCTAACCATGAACGCATAAGGATTGCGACTGCAGGCCCACGGACGCCTGCGATTTTGTGAGTTGGACTGAACCCGGTGCGTAAGCGTTTTAGCATTTTAATATTGACCTCGCTCGCCCTTGGCGGCTGTTCCCAGACATGGGACCAGAACGGGCCAACTTCGCCGCCTGGCGGTACTGGCCTGATGCTAGATGGCACGGTAGCCGAGGGACCAGACGCTGTTTCAAGCGTTTCTGAACTTGCCTCCCATGATGCGGCTGGCATCGTTGCACCTTATGGTGCGCAAGGAACTGCAGCTTCCTATGAATATCTCACCGGCTACCGCATTGGTGCCGGCGACAGATTGACAATTCGCGTGGCTGGCGAAAGTGACATCAGCGCTGACTATCTCGTAGATGGTTCGGGCGATATTTCACTGCCATATATTCAAACAATTCACATTGGCGGCCTTTCAGCACCACAGATTGAGCAGTTGATTTCCACGCGGCTGCGCCATGGCTATTTGCGCAACCCGAAAGTTTCGGTGCAGGCCACCACGCTTCGCCCATTTTACATTTTAGGTGAAGTTACTTCATCCGGCAGCTTTGCCTACCAACCCGGAATTACCGTGCAAAACGCCAT
>JANMPF010000076.1:0-1608 GCA_031369725.1 Rhodobiaceae bacterium
CGGCAATCGCATTGGCCGAAACAGGTTCTCCAGTCACCCCGCGTGTGGCCAATGATTGGCCAGAAAGCCAAGCCCTGCTTGCCGCTGATGCAGGTGGCCGCCTGCATTATCTGAAACATGGCAAGGCACCACGCAGCGGCGATGTGATGGCCTATCCTGCCCTCGCGAGAACCCTCAAGCACATCGCAACGAATGGCCGCGACGGGTTCTACCGGGGCGAAATTGCCGATGAAATCGTGGGCCACCTGAAAACCCGCGGCGGACTTCTCACGCTGGAGGATTTTGCAAGCGCCAACTCCACTTGGGTCAAACCCATTTCAATCCGGTTTGCCAACCACGACATCTTGGAAATTCCGCCCAATGGCCAGGGCCTCACCGTTCTTGTCGCTCTCAATATCCTGAAACACTTTGGCCTCAGCCGCTTTGACCCCGAAAGCCCTGAGCGCCGCCATCTTGAAATTGAAGCCCTCAAGCTGGCCTGGGTTCTGCGCAACCGCCACATCGCCGACCCTGAATTCGCCGACATTCCCGTGAGCGATCTCTTAAGCGCTGATACCGCCCAAAAGCTCGCCAGCCAAATCGACATGAGCCGCTGCCTTGATGTGCGCATCGCCCTGCCCGGTTGCGATACGGTCTATCTCACGGTGGTGGACAAGAACCGCCTGAGCGTGTCCTTCATCAACTCGATCTATTTTGGCTTCGGTTCCGGCATTGTCACGCCAAGGTCAGGCATCACATTGCAAAACCGTGGCCACGGCTTCTCCATCAAACCCGGCCATCCCAATTGCATTGGCCCCGCCAAACGCCCGCTTCACACCATCATTCCCGCAATGGTCAGCAAAGCTGGCAAAATCGACATGGCCTTTGGTGTCATGGGCGGCAATTTCCAGCCCATGGGCCATGTGATGGTGGCGGTGAACCGCTATATCTATGGCATGGACCCGCAAGCGGCGCTGGATTTTCCACGGGCATTCCCCGAGGCTGGCATGGTCTTTGTTGAAAGCACAGTCCCGGCCAGTGTCTTGCAAGGCCTGGCCGACAAGGGTCACCACATTGCTCCTGCCAGCCAACCTTTGGGCGGCGGCCAGGCCATTGTCATTGACCACGGCCGCGGCCTGCTGATTGGCGGCTCCGACCACCGCAAGGATGGATTTGTGCTGGGTTTTTGATTCCTTACCGGGAAATTAATCACGGAAGTTGCCACCTTGTTTACTATTGCTCAGCTAGGTTCTGGCACACTGCTAAACCAATTCTGTCAGCTCTTGGAGGCAACTTGAGCACTGTTGACCAAACGACCTCGGTTTTTACATTTCAGGCTGACAAAGTTGCAGTCCCCCCAACGCCCATGGCTGAAACGCCATTTGGGCAGCTTGCCCGTGTTCTGGATGCCGATGGCCTGAACCTCATCCGGCGCTCGATTGAGGCTGTAGGTGAAGCCACTTATCATTGGTTGCTTGAAACCGACGACATCCGCTGGAGCCCCAACATGCAAGCCGTGTTGCAATGCCCGCCCGAAGCCGCAGGCTCTGGCCGTGCCTATGCCAACTTGCTGGATGGCGACAATATCACCAGCCGTTATGACACCGTCATGCGCAGCCATGCTGCCGA
>JANMPF010000112.1:0-13435 GCA_031369725.1 Rhodobiaceae bacterium
CCCAGCAGTTTTGTAAAAACTGCGGAGCCGTTGCCGGACCCCGTATCAAGTCCGGGGCAGGCTCTTCTCCCTCGAGGGGACCGTTGTATAATTATTCTGCCCGGTACTTCGAGGCTCACGGTCGTTGACCGTGAGCACCTCAGCATGAGGGAAATCAACATGTTACCTCACCCTGAGGTGCCCACGCAGTGGGCCTCGAAGGGCCTGATGCAATTAAACTCGAATTACGCAACGGTCCCCTTGAGGGAGAAGGGAAGGCTAGATAAATCTCGCAGGTAAGATTTCCGTAAGGACTAACCCGGCGTCGATTACGTCCTGTGGAAGCTTCTTCCTTAGCACCATGGCTGCCGCTGTGCGTGACAACGCCGGGGCCGACTGTATCCCGTAGCCGCCCTGGCCCACCAGCCAGAAGAAACCCTCCGTGTGCTGATCATATCCGATCACCGGTGAGCCATCGGGGGCAAAAGTCCTGAGGCCACCCCAAGAATGATCCAAATGATTGACCTCGATCGTTGTGGCATTCATCAGGCGCTCGATGCCCTCGGCGATGGCCATGTCGTCGGCATAGGCATCGTGGGGGTCAACGGGGGCGGCGTCGGCCGAGGAGACCATCAGCTTTCCGCTTTGGGGTTTGGCATACCAGGTTTCGCCAACATCGGTGACCATGGGAAAATCGGCAGCACCTTCTATGCCATCAACCGGGATGACGCCGATGGAACGGCGTTTGGGTTGCAGGCCAACCGGCTTGACGCCGGCTTTCAAGGCAACGACATCGCCCCAGGCGCCGGCCGCGTTGACGAGAATTTCACTTTCAAAAATTCCTTGCGGTGTGGTGATGCGCCAGGTTGCTCCATTGCGTTCAATTTTATCGGCGGTGGCGTTATTGAATAGTTCCCCGCCGCGGGTTTTGAAAAGTTTGAGATAGCCGCGGTGCAACAGGTCGACATCGAGATCGCCAGTGTGGGGGTCAAGGAAAATGCGTTTGGCATAGCCTGGCTGCAGCACGGGGAAGAGTTCAAGGGCCTGGGCTTCAGACAATTCCGCTAGGCCAGAACCTGTTTCCAGAAGGGTTTTCGTAAATGCTTCCTGGCCTTCGGCTTCAAAAAACAGCGAGGCGCGCGGCATCAGCAACGGGCCATCGGTGAAACCCGGTGGCGGGTTCACAAAGAAATCAGTGCTGGCACGGGTGAAGGCCAGCATGGGGGGCGGGCCGTAGTTGGGCTCGAAGGTTGCAGCGGATCTGCCGGTGGTATGAAAACCCGGACGGTCCTCCATTTCCAGGATGCCGACGCGTTTGGTTTCGGCAAGGTGAGCTGCCACTGATGCACCGGCAATGCCGGCACCAATTACAATGATATCAAATTTGCTTGTCATGCAGCAAAGGTTGCCATTGCATTGGCCTTGCGTCAAATGTCACAAGAGGCCAAACTGGGCGTCCAGTTTTAAGGAGCCAATCTTGAACGATTTCAACCAACCCGTATCCGGCCTTGTGACCCCACGCTTTGGCGGCATTGCCACATTCATGCGATTGCCGCATGTGCAGCTCGACGAAGCCCATGATGTTGATATCGGCATTGTTGGAATTCCATGGGATGGCGGCACGTCCAACCGTCCCGGCCCCCGTCATGGGCCGCGACAGATGCGTGACATGTCTTCGATGGTCAGGCGGATGCACCAGACATCGCATGTGGTGCCGTATGATTTGGCAAATGTGGCAGACCTTGGGGATTGCCCGGTTAATCCGGCAAGCGTTGATGATGCGCTGGTGCGGGTTGAAACCTATTTCAAGAAACTGGTTGGCAAAGGCATTCGACCGCTTTCAGCGGGCGGTGACCATTTGTGTTCGCTGCCGATTTTACGCGCGGTGGGTGCCAAAAAGCCGGTTGGCATGGTGCATTTTGATGCACATACGGATCTTTATGACAATTATTTCGGTGGCTTCAGATATACCCATGGCACACCTTTCAAGCGCGCCATCGAGGAGGGTGTGCTGGATCCAAAGCGCACCATTCAAATTGGTTTGCGCGGCTCCATGTATGATCTGGAAGATTTTGAATATGGCGAGAAGATGGGGGCCCGCCTGATGCGCATTGAAGAGGCGATGGAACTTGGCCCCAAGAAGGTCATGGAAATTGCGCGTGGCATTGTGGGTTCACACGAGACCTATGTGAGTTTTGATATCGACATGCTCGACCCCGTCTATGCGCCGGGAACCGGTACACCTGAAATTGGCGGCTTTACCACGTTCCAGGCCCAGCAAATGCTGCGTGGCCTGCGCGGGCTCAACATTGTAGGGGCTGACGTGGTGGAAGTGTCACCGCCGTTTGATCCTTCCGGCATGACGGCTTATGCGGGGGTTACCATGATGTTTGAAATCATGTGTTCCATGGCGGAAGCGGTTGCGAGGACGAAGGGGTAACGCAATCAAAAAATTGCATAATGCTTCAACAATGATCATGGATTACAGCGTTTGAAAGAATTCCTGAGCGGAATGAGGAGCTGGCGTCGCGCTGGAGTTGCATTCGGGCTTGGCATTGCCGCCGCGCTCTCGCTGCCACCCCTCAATTTCTGGCCATTGTTGTTTGTGGCAGTGCCAATGATGATCATTTTGCTGCAAGGCATTGGTCGGCGGGATTTTCGCGCATCCTTCCTTTTGGGGTGGTGGTTTGGCTTCGGTTATTTTCTTTTTGCTTTCCATTGGATCGGCTTTGCATTCCTTGTCGACAAGAAAGACTATTTATGGATGATGCCTTTTGCGGTTGGCGGACTTTCTGCCGCGATGGCAATCTATTGGGGGCTGGCTTTTGTTTGCGTCGCTTTGAGCGGATTTAAGCGTTTGTCGCTGGTTATGGTATTTGCTGCAGCCTTGGGCATTGCCGAGATTTTGCGTGGTGTCTTATTCACGGGATTTCCCTGGGCAGCACCTGGACTGGCAAGCGATGGCATGGGGGCCGTTGCCCAAACCGCCTCGGTTTGGGGCATGTGCGGTTTGACCGTGTTGGTGGTTTTGTGGGCCGGAACCTGGCCAATCATTTTCGATAAATACGCATCGCCACTGCAGCGACTGTTGGCCACGTTGATCATGCTGACGCTTGCCTTGAGTTGGGCATGGGGAAGCTGGCGCTTGCGGGCTGCGGTGGTTGCCGATGTTGAGGGTGTCAACATTCGCATTGTCCAGCCCAATATCTCGCAAGACGACAAGTGGCGCGATGATAACGCGCGCGGCATATTTGACCAGCTTGTGGAAATGTCAGCGCGGCTGTCACAGAATGGAAAGCCTGTCAGCCACATTATTTGGCCTGAATCAGCGGTGCCATTTCTCATTGACGAAAGTGCAGGTGGCCGGGCCGAAGTGGCCGCCCTGCTGGGGCCTGACCGCATTTTGATAACCGGTGCCCTGCGGCGCGAAAAAAGCGGGACGGGCGTTGCCGACGATGACCGGGTGTTCAACAGTGTTCTGACATTTGACGGCGACGGCCAGGTGGTCGCGACGTATGACAAGTGGCGGCTGGTTCCAGGCGGAGAATTCCTGCCGTTTGAGTGGCTGCTGAAACCCTTGGGCTTTCGCAAGGTGGTCACGGTGCCGGGAAGCTTTACGGCAGGCAGGGGCGCGCAAACCTTTGACGTGCCTGGCGCACCGCCAGTTGGCTTTACAATTTGTTATGAGGCCATTTTCCCCGACCACCTTGTTGACGGGCAAAAGCGGCCGGAGTGGCTGGTTAATGTGACCAATGACGGGTGGTTTGGAAACTCCACCGGACCCTATCAACATCTGGCACAGGCAAGGCTCAGGGCCATTGAGCAGGGCTTGCCAATAGTGCGGGCGGCCAATACCGGCATATCCGCCGTCATTGATCCCTATGGCAGGTATGTTGCACGTTCAGAGCTTGGGCAAGAGGCGCTGATTGATGCAATGCTGCCGCAAAAATTGCCCTTAACCATCTTTGCCATCTACGGTCAAAACACTGTGTTTTCAATACTTTTGCTCTTGCTGTTGGCGAGCATTGCATTACCAAAAGAGAAAATGAGCGGCGATTGATTTGTTTTGAATCATTTTGATCGGTCTTATACACGCTATGCGATTTTATTTGTACAAGAGTTACAATTACAGTATGCAATCACGGGAAGTTGATTGCAGCATATCTGGTAATTCTCAACCTGGTGCATTCGATGACGGGGGAGCCAGGCTGGGGGCAACAGTCTGAGGAAACATGACAAGACGAGACCCGAATTATATCGATGTGCATGTTGGTTCGCGCCTGCGGATGCGGCGTCAAATTATCAGCATGAGCCAAGAGAAACTTGGCGAATTGCTGGGAATCACTTTTCAACAGGTTCAAAAATATGAAAAAGGCACCAACCGGATCAGTGCCAGCAGGTTGTATTACGCGGCGAAAATTCTGGGTGTTCCGGTTCAGGCGTTTTTTGAAGATTTACCCAATGTTGATGGTGGTGCAGGCTTTAGTGAAGCCGCCAAAGACGATACCGTGATGACATCTTTGATGAATGCCGAAGGCATTCAATTGGCAAAGGCCTTTCGCGACGCTGACAGCTCAACCAAGCGCAAGCTTATTGCGACATTGGCTCGGGCGATTGTGGATATGAAAGACTAGCGCTCGCATTTTTTATCACGCACTCTTGACCTCGTTTGGCAACACTGCCATTAACCCTGCCCAGAAGGCATAAAGAATTCTTTATGCGTATTTGAGGCAGGCCTGAGAGGCGGAGTTAAGATGTCACGCAAAAATTACCTGTTTACCAGCGAGTCGGTTTCCGAAGGCCATCCCGACAAGGTTTGCGACCGGATTTCCGATGAGATCGTGGATCTGTTTTACCGCGAGGCTTTGGAGCAGGGGATGGACCCTTCACTGGTACGTGTGGCGTGCGAAACATTTGCAACAACCAACCGGGTGATCATTGGCGGCGAGACCCGTGGGCCCTCGTCGGTTACCCATGAGAAAATTGAGAATGCAGCGCGCCAGGCGATAAAGAGCATTGGCTATGAGCAAAATGGTTTCCATTGGCAAACCGCCAAGATTGAGATCCTGTTGCACGAGCAATCGGCTGACATTGCGCAAGGGGTGGATTCTGCGGCACAGAAGGATGAAGGTGCGGGCGACCAGGGCATCATGTTCGGTTATGCCTGTGATGAAACGCCAGACCTGATGCCAGCGCCCTTGTACTACGCGCAGCGCATTTTGCAGCTGTTGGCGGAGGCGCGCCATTCGGGGGCGGAAAAGGCACTGGGACCCGATTCAAAGAGCCAGGTGACGCTGCAATACAAGAATGGCAAGCCTGTTGCCGCCACGCAGATCGTGGTATCGCACCAGCACATTGATGAGAGCCTTACTTCTGCTGACATGCTGAAACTGGTGAAGCCCTATGTGAAGAAGGCTCTCCCCAAGGGCTGGATTACCAAGGACACGGTCTGGCATGTGAACCCAACGGGAAAGTTTTTCATTGGCGGACCTGACGGTGATGCGGGGTTGACCGGCCGCAAGATCATTGTGGATACTTATGGTGGTGCTGCACCCCATGGTGGGGGTGCATTCTCCGGCAAGGATCCAACCAAGGTTGACCGCTCGGCGGCCTATGCGGCGCGCTATCTCGCCAAGAATGTGGTGGCCGCTGGCCTGGCCAAGAAGTGCACCATTCAACTTTCCTATGCGATTGGCGTTTCCGAGCCGTTGTCGATCTATGTCGATACGCATGGCACGGGCAAGGTTGCGGAGGCCAAGCTTGAGAAAGCCATTGGGAAAGTGATGCAGCTCAATCCGCGCGGAATACGGACGCATCTTAATCTCAACCGCCCGATCTATGCGCGCACTTCGTCATATGGACATTTTGGCCGCGCACCCACCAAGGATGGTGGCTTCTCGTGGGAAAAAACCGATCTTGCCAAGGCCCTCAAAGCGGCGGTGAAGTGAGCGAAGACAGCACCAGGCACTTTCAGTTTTATGGCCGGCGCAGGGGTAAAACCCTGCGCCGTCATCATTTGCAATTGACCGAAGAGTTGCTGCCTGGCATCCGCGTGGATTTGAATGATCCATTGCCTGCTGGTGAAGTGTGGCTGGAAATTGGCTTTGGTGGCGGTGAGCATCTGGCGCATCAGGCAGCGACATACCCAGATGTAAATTTTATTGGCGCTGAACCGTTTCGCAATGGTGTTGCAAAGCTGCTGGCGCACATCGAAGGGAAGTCGCTCACCAATATTCGCATACATGATGATGATGTGCGGTACCTGCTGGAAAAACTTCCGCCTGCATCGGTGTCGAAAATTTTTGTATTGTATCCCGACCCGTGGCCAAAGAAGCGCCACCATGAACGCCGCATTGTGAGTGCCGATACGCTGATGCAGTTTCATGCGTTACTGAAACCCGACGGGGTGTTTCTGTTTGCGAGTGATAGCATTGATTATGTCGAGTGGACGTTGCGCGCGTGCAAGGAACATGGCGGATTTTTATTGTTGAGCGATTCAGCTGAGCCCTTTGCGAACTGGTTTGAAACGCGCTACGAGGCCAAGGCGAAACGCGAGGGGCGCAAGACGCGGTATTTGAGGTTTGGGAAGACGTTTGGATGGGTGGCTGATACACAATGAACTGGCTTCCCGATGTTGATAGCCACACGCTTACGCTTATGATGCTTGCAGCCCTTGTGGCCGGGATGGCGCGGGGGTTTTCCGGCTTCGGGGCAGCACTCATTTTTGTTCCGCTTGCCGGAGCATTGGTGGGGCCGAAACTTGCCGCACCCATTCTGGTTATCATTGATGGTGTGTTTGCGAGCTATCTCATTCCTTCTGCCTGGAAACTGGGAGACCGGCGCGACGTTACCCTCATGTTTGCCGGGGCGATAGTTGGCATTCCCGTTGGCACTGTCATTCTGACACTCTTTGCACCACTTACCCTGCGCTGGCTCATTGCCGGCATGGCAACGGCCATGCTTATGCTGCTGATGTCAGGCTGGCGCTATCACGGCCGACCGCATGCACTGGCAACTGTCGCGGTGGGCGCGGTTTCAGGGTTATTTTCCGGCATTGCCCAGATTGGCGGACCGCCGGTTGTGAGTTATTGGTTGGGCACAGATACAGCGCACGCCAAACTCCGTTCCAACATCATTTTGTATTTTGCGGCCAGCACGGTTTTATCTCTCACCAGCTATGTGTGGGGTGGGTTGATGTCGTTGCAAGTTCTAAAGTTCGCGCTACTTACCGGGCCAGCCTATGGTTTGGGCACGCTGGCGGGGGTGCGCATGTTTGGCATAGCCCACCCTGCGGTATTCCGCGCAACCAGTCTGGTTCTCATTGCATTTGCCGTTGTGGTCAGTCTGCCGACATTCGGAAGCTGATGCCATGAGTTGACGGCGGATGCGGATTTCCTCGCTTAACTTGAGGATGCCGCTTGAGGCGGTTGTTTCAAAGGTTGCGGGAACCACGCCATGGACAAGAGCGGCAAAGCCCATGCGAAACAAACGGCCGGAAAATTTGAAGGCAAATAACAGATGTTCGAAGTAGCCTTCGTCGATGGTCGCGGGGTGATCGACGAATAATCTTTTGAATGTCGACATGGTTTATGCTCTCTCTCTTGCTGTCTATGTGCATTATGTATTGCAATATTCAAAAATTTGTCCCAATTATTAGGTCTATTTCATAAAAATGTGGGAATATTTCCCAATATTTTGGATAATATGCGATGCTTGACCCAAAAGACCGGCGCCTTCTGGCGGAATTGCAACGGGATGCGGCACAATCCATTGAAGACCTGGCGGGCAAGGTGAACCTGTCGCGCAACGCCTGTTGGCGCAGGGTCAAGGTGCTGGAAGAGGAAGGCGTCATTCTTGGCCGTGTCGCCCTGCTCAATTCAGAGAAACTCAATCTTGGGCTCACTGCTTTCATTGCGGTGAAAACGGCCCAGCATGAGCCCAAATGGCTGGAAAAATTTTCCACTGTTTTGGGTGAGTTTCCGGAAATCATCAGTGTTTACCGCACCACCGGCGAAACTGATTATCTCATGCAGGCAGTGGTTTCAGACATGAAGGGGTATGACCGCCTGTACAAGCGGATCATTGCCAAAATTCCGCTGTCGGATGTTTCATCAAGTTTTGTCATGGAAAAGGTCAAGGAGACAACGGCCCTGCCGCTGGACCAGGCCTGATGGCATGCCGCCTCTTGCAGAAAGCCGGCTTCCGGCGTATAAGCCCGTCAACTTAAGTTCACTCGCAAAGTTTGAGAGTGGGTTCCACACCGGAACCCGCTTTTTTTATTGCCTCACGAGACGCCATGGATACGACGCGGATTTCACGGGAAACTGGGCCTGCTTTGCGGGTTGCAGCGCTTATCGAGCCGGTGCTGGAAAGCATGGGTTTCAGGCTGGTGCGCGTGAAGCTTTCGGGTACCACCTTGCAGATCATGGCAGAGCGGCCAGACGGCACGTTTTCCATTGATGACTGCGAGAAATTCAGCCGGGCAATTTCACCGATGCTGGATGTGGCCGATATTGTGTCCAGCAAGTATCAGCTCGAAATTTCATCGCCGGGAATTGACCGGCCGCTGGTACGGAGCCAAGACTTCGAGCGTTGGGCAGGCCACGAAGTACGCATTGAAATGGCCAATCCGGTGGCCGGCCGCAAGCGCTTCAGGGGCAACCTTGAAGGGGTAACCGATGGTGAAGTGCGATTGTTTATTGAGAACCCGGCGGGAGGCCAAGAGCCTTTGCTGATTGGTGTTCCGTTTGCCGATATTGGTGAAGCGAAACTCACGCTCACTGATGAACTGATTGAAGCTGCCCGTGCCAAGTTGCCAACAAAAGCACTCGGAGACGGTAGCGAATGGACTGACGAGACAATAGAAGTTTCCGACAACGGGAGAGACGAAAATGGCTGAACCAGCAGTAAGTGCAAACCGACTTGAACTTTTGCAAATCGCCGATGCGGTGGCGCGCGAAAAGGTCATCGATAAATCCATTGTGTTGCAAGCAATGGAAGAGGCAATCACCCGGGCTGCGAAAGCGCGCTATGGTGCGGAAAATGAAATCCGCGCCGAGATTGATGCAAAGACTGGCGAAATTCGCCTGAACCGTTTGCTTCTCGTTTCGGAGAAAGTGGAAAACGAGGCAACTGAAATCAGTCTGGCGGAAGCCAATCGCCGCAATCCTGCGGCAACGGTTGGTGATTTCATTGCCGAACCCCTGCCGCCCATTGATTTCGGCCGTATTGCCGCGCAGAACGCCAAGCAGGTTATCGTGCAAAAAGTCAGGGATGCCGAACGCGAGCGCATGTATGACGAATTCAAAGACCGTATTGGCCAGATCGTCAACGGCACGGTCAAGCGGGTTGAATATGGCAATGTGATTGTTGACCTGGGTCGCGGTGAAGCCATTGTGCGGCGCGATGAAGCGCTGCCGCGTGAAACTTTCCGCCCGGGTGACCGGGTTCGGGCTTACGTGTTTGATGTGCGCCGCGAACAACGGGGGCCACAGATTTTCCTGTCGCGCACCCATCCTGAATTCATGTCCAAATTGTTTGGCCAGGAAGTTCCTGAAATTTATGATGGCGTGGTGGAAGTTGTGTCGGTGTCGCGCGATCCGGGCTCACGTGCCAAAATTGCCGTGCGCTCCAAGGATGGTTCGATTGATCCTGTAGGTGCCTGCGTTGGCATGCGGGGCAGCCGCGTGCAGGCGGTGGTGAACGAGTTGCAGGGCGAAAAAATTGACATCATTCAATGGTCGCCGGATGTGGCAACCTTTGTGGTGAATGCGTTGGCACCTGCCGAAGTTGCCAAGGTTGTGCTCGATGAGGAAGCCGAGCGTATTGAAGTTGTGGTACCCGATGACCAATTGTCATTGGCGATTGGCCGGCGTGGGCAGAACGTGAGGCTTGCCTCGCAGCTGACCGGCTGGGACATTGACATCATGACGGAAGCAGAAGAGTCCGAGCGCCGCCAGAAGGAATTTACCGCCCGCACGGCGCGCTTTATTGAAGCCCTTGATGTGGATGAAACGCTGGCCCAGTTATTGGCTTCAGAAGGTTTCGATACGGTTGAAGAAATCGCCTTTGTTGATTTGCACGACATTGCCACCATTGACGGGCTTGACGAGCAAACCGGTGAAGAGCTGCAAAACCGAGCACGCGAATATCTCGAGCGCTTTGCAACCGAGCAGGACGCGCGGCGGGTTGAACTTGGTGTTTCGGATGACTTGAAGTCGTTTGAAGCCCTGAACCCTGCGATGCTGGTGGCTTTGGGCGAGGCAGGCGTGAAGACGTTGGAAGATCTGGCCGATTGCGCCACCGATGATCTCACCGGCTGGACCGAGCGCAAGGGCACGGAAAGTGTCAAGCACAAGGGAGCTTTTTCCGGGCTGGACGTGTCAGCGGCTGATGCGGAAGCCCTGATTATGCAAGCGCGGGTGAAAATGGGCTGGATCGAAGCAGCACCTGAAGTTGCGGCTGAAGCCGGGGCTGAGGCATAGAACTGGGAGGTTCATGGACGCCGAACTGGATTCAGAGTTGACGGAACGCATGTGCATCGTCACCCGCGAGGTGAAGGACGAGGTGGCACTTATCCGGTTTGTGCGGGGTCCCGATGGCGTTGTGGTGCCGGATTTGCTGCGCAAGCTGCCAGGGCGCGGAGTTTGGGTTTCTCTCAACCGGCAACGGGTTGCCGAGGCGGTCAAGAAAAACCTTTTTTCCAAGGCATTTGCCGCAGAAACCAGGGCGGTGCCGGAATTGGCCGACTTGGTGGGCGATTTGCTGCGAAAATCGGCACTTTCGACGTTTTCCCTCAGCAAAAAGGCGGGGTTGGCGGTGGCCGGCAACAGCAAGGTGGAAGACATGGTTGGCAAAAACCGGGCGCTGATCATTCTTCATGCGGCTGAGGCAGCCGTGGACGGGCGGCGGAAAATTGACAATTTGGCCGCCGCAGACGTGAAAGTGATTAATATTTTTCAAGTTGATGAATTGGATTTAGCTTTTGGGCGATCAAATGTGATACATGCTGCGGTGGCGCGGGGAAAGCTTGCTGAAAAGCTTCTTCTAGCCGTGCAGCGGATTGAGATGTATGACGCTCATGCGGAGCGTCTGGTGACTGAAGAGAGAGCATGAACGATACAAACGATAACAATGATGCGAAAACAGGCGCTGGCCGGGCTGGCGGCGGAACCTTGACGTTGAAACGTCCCACGGGCACCGAACAGAGCAAGGTCAAGCAGAGCTTTTCGCATGGGCGTACGAAAACCGTCGTGGTTGAAACCAAGCGCAAGCGTTTTGGTGATGACAAGCCCGCGATTGTTGACGCAAAGCCGCTGTTTCAGGTTCAGCCCAAGGTTTCGGCACCGGCCGTAGCGCCCAAGCCTGCCGCAGGGGCTCGCTCCGGCGTGGTTTTACGTACCCTTTCGACGGAAGAAAAAGAAGCCCGTGATCGCGCTCTGGCGGGGTCGCGTGTGCGTGAAGCGGAAGAACGCAAATACCAGGAAGAAGAGGCGTTGCGCCGCAAGGAGCACGACGCGAAGGATTTGAAGGATCGTGAAGCGGCAGCCAAGCGCAAGCTTGAGGATGATGCGCGCCACAAGGCCGAAGAAGACGGCAAGCGCAAAGCCGAGGAAGCTGCCAAGAAGCTTGCACCAAAATCGGCGGCACAGGTTGATCGCGAAGAGGAAGATGAGGCCCGCTCGAAGAGCCCGCGCGGCAGCGCTGGTGTGGTCAAGCGCAAGATTGAAGTTCCAGCTCCTGCACGCACCAAAGCCGATGCGGACAAGCGCCGTGGCCGCCTCACTGTCACCAATGCACTTGCCGAAGATGAAGACCGCAACCGTTCAGTTGCCGCCTTCAAGCGCCGCACCGAACGCCTGAAGAAGCAGGCACAGGGCTTCCAGATGCCAACCGAAAAGATGACGCGCGAAATCGTCATTCCGGAAGCCATTACCATTCAGGACTTTGCCAACCGCATGGCCGAACGTGCCGTCGACATCATCAAGATTTTGATGAAGCAGGGCCAGATGCATACCATCAATGACGTGATTGATGCTGATACCGCACAGATCATTGCGGAAGAATTGGGCCACCGCGTGAAGCGGGTTTCTGAGTCAGATGTGGTTGAAGGCCTGTCGGCGCAGACAGATTCAGCCGAACAGCTTGTTTCGCGTCCGCCGGTTGTCACCATCATGGGTCACGTCGATCACGGCAAAACGTCATTGCTTGACGCCATCCGCAAGACCAACGTGGTTTCGGGTGAAGCAGGCGGCATTACCCAGCATATTGGCGCTTACCAGGTTGCCACCAAGAATGGCATGGTAACGTTTATCGATACGCCGGGCCATGAGGCCTTTACCTCGATGCGGCAACGCGGTGCGAAGGCAACCGACATTGTTGTTCTGGTGGTTGCAGCCGATGATGGCGTGATGCCGCAAACGGTTGAAGCCATCAGCCATGCGCGCGCCGCTGGGGTTCCAATTATTGTGGCGATCAACAAGATCGACAAGCAATCGGCAAATCCCAACAAGGTGCGCACCGAACTCCTGCAACATGAAATCGTGGTTGAAGGCATGGGCGGTGATACGCTGGATGTCGAAGTTTCCGCCATGAAGGGCACCAACCTCGACAAGCTGTTGGATTCCATTCTGCTGCAGGCCGAAGTGCTTGATCTCAAGGCCAATCCAAACCGCGAGGCGTCTGGTCTGGTGGTTGAAGCCCAGCTTGACAAGGGCCGTGGTCCGGTTGCCACAGTTCTGGTGCAGCGCGGCACATTGCGGCTTGGCGATATTTTTGTGGCAGGTTCAGCCTGGGGCCGGGTTCGCGCCCTCATCAATGACAAGGGCGAACACATCAAGGAAGCCGGCCCTTCAACGCCGGTTGAAGTTTTGGGACTGAGTTCTGCTCCAGAGGCGGGTGACCAGTTTGACGTGGTGCTGAATGAGGCACGCGCCCGCGAAATCACGGATTACCGTGAGCGCAAGCGCCGTGACAGTCGCGGCACAACGGTTGTGCGCTCGTCGCTTGAGCAAATGATGAGCCAGCTTTCACAGGCTGGCCGCAAGGAGTTCCCAATTCTTGTGAAGGCTGATGTGCAGGGTTCAGCGGAAGCCATCGTGCAGGCACTGGAAAAAATCGGCAATGATGAAATCCGTTCGCGGGTCGTGCATTATGCGGTGGGTGGCATCAATGAATCTGATGTCGGGTTGGCGACAGCATCAGGTGCGGTTGTTCTGGGCTTTAACGTTCGAGCATCCGGCCAGGCGAGGGATGCGGCCGAGCGGGCTGGCATCGAAATCCGTTACTACAACATCATTTACGATCTGGTGGACGACATCAAGGCTGCCATGTCTGGCAAGCTGGCTCCGGAGCTGCGTGAAACCTTCCTCGGCAATGCCAAGATTTTGGAAGTGTTCAACATCACCAAGGTTGGCAAGGTTGCCGGCTGTCAGGTGACAGAAGGCAATGTGCAGCG